>JAUXFG010000170.1 GCA_030620115.1 Candidatus Fermentibacterota bacterium | reverse complement strand
TAACGCAGTTTTGGAAAATGATCATGGCTCATTCCGAGGCGGTATCAGTTCAAGCAAGAATGTAAAGTTATTTCTGCGCGAACCCTAAGGGACCAAAGAGCTCTTCGCTGCGAGTAGCAAATTCCTTATCCGATATGGCATTCCTGGCCATGAATATTCAAGAAAGCGCCCCTCGCGAAGTGCGGAATGTAGGATCTATGGCCACTACATTTCAATCTCAGAGGTATGGAAGTAGGTTTATCAAGGGTTTCCGCGCCAGAAATCCGCGAATTCCGGCCTCAGTTGGCAAGACAGAGGTAAACTTCAGGGCTCCTGACATGGAGAGCGTAAGCCGTTGATTTTGCTTGCTTATTTTGTGGGGAGCGCGTATTATAAAGAGAACCTGAAAGGAGGTTGCGGATGTCTCTTCAACCATGCTTCCCTCTTCTCCCAGAGGGTGCAATATGCGTAGGAAAAGAATTGGCGGTCCACCGGGCAGACAATCAAGTCGTGATTTACAATAGCTCTGGTCCTATCCACGCATTCCGTGAGGATGACAATCAGGGCAGGCAGCTTGCAGCGGCGATGTTCAGCGAGATGAAGTTAGCGAAGCCGAAAGAGTTGGCGGAAGGATTGGGTGTACACAGGAGCACGATATTCAAGAATCGTCGAAGGTATCGAGAGAAGGGAATAGAAGGGTTACGGCGCTGGGGTAGTGGCCAACGAGGTCCCCATAAGCTGATAGGCGAGAGGGTACACAAGGCTCAGAAGCGGTTGGCTGCAGGTGTGTCCATCCGTGCTACGGCGAAGGAGATAGGAGTGACGGAAGGGGCGATTCGTCGTGCGATAGAGAGGGGACAGCTGCGGCACGGAGGGAAAGGGTCGTCCAATGAGGACGTGTTGAAGGGTCCTTCAACACGTTCCAGAGAGGATAAGGAATGCACTGGGGGAATGGGAGTGAAGCGGCACGGGGATCGCGCTTTGGCGAGGATAGGCATAGTACATGAGGCGCCACCAGAGTTTGTACCTGCGGAGGCGGTGTCCGGCGCAGGCGTGCTGTTGGCTCTTCCCGCGCTTCTGTCACAAGGGCTGCTGGAAGAGGGAAAGAAGGTGTACGGATCCCTTAGTTCGGGCTTCTTCGGACTGCGTGCAGTGTTGTTGACATTGTCTTTTATGGCGTTACGCAGGATCAAGACACCCGAGCAGTTGAAGAAGCATGCACCGGGAGAGCTGGGGATCATACTGGGCCTGGACCGAGTGCCTGAGATGAAGACATTGAGGAGGAAACTGAAGGAGATGGGGAGTCGAGGCTTGGCGAGGAAGTTCATGGCCGCGCTTACGCAGAGATGGAGCAGAGCGAAGCCGGAGGCTCTGGGATTTCTGTACGTTGACGGTCATGTACGTCCATACAACGGCCGCACGCACAAGCTGCCGAAGACGCATGTTGCGAGGAGACGCCTCTGCATGCCGGCGACGACGGATGTGTGGGTGAATGACGCGAATACAGAGCCGCTCTTTTTCGTGACGGCAGAGGCGAACGACAGCCTGCTTTCCATGCTGGAGAAGCAGATCCTTCCTGAGGTGAGGAAGCTGGTGGGAAAAGAAAGACGTGTGACGGTGATCTTCGATCGAGAGGGATGGAGCCCGAAGAAATTCGAGAAGTGGAGGAAACAGAAGTTCGACGTCTTGACCTATAGGAAGGGAAAATACGAGAAGTGGCCAAAGGAATGCTTCTTTGAGGTGGAGGTGGAGGTATACGGCAAGGTGGTGAAGTATAAGCTTGGGCAGCGAAGCGTAATGATGAAGAAAGGGTTCTGGATGCGAGAAGTGAGACGGCTGTGCGATAGCGGGCATCAGACGTCTGTGATGAGCACTCGGCAGGATCTTGAGATGGAAGAAATCGCAGTTCGCATGTTTTCGCGATGGAGTCAGGAGAATTACTTCCGGTACATGCGGCACGAGTACGATTTAGATCATTTGTGCACGTATGACGTGGAACCGGCCGACCCGGAGCGGCAGGTGCCTAACCCTGAGAGGAAAAAGAAAGAAAAAGAACTCAGAAGGCTCAAGAATCAGCTTGAGAAACTGGAAGCAGAGTACGGGGGGGAGGCGCGTGAGAACCCCGAAAGCCAGAGACGCACCATGCGTGGGTTCAAGATAGCAAACTCCGAACTGGGGAAGAAGATCAGGGAGCTTGAGAAGCGATGTCAGGAGGTACATGCTGCCATGAAAGCCCTCCCTGAGAGAGTAGCTTTGAGAGAACTTCTCGGTGAGGAAGAAATCGTGAAGCTGGAACCTGAACGCAAGATGCTCACCGACGTCATCAAGATGGTAGCGTACCGGGCCGAAACCAGCCTTTTAAACTGCATCATGCCTTTCTTCAATCGACACGAGGAGGAGGGACGAACGTTTCTGAAGGCTGTGTTCCAGCTCCCGGCGGATCTCGTCCCTGACGAGGAAAGTAATTGCTTGGTGGTGCGTCTTCACAGCATGGCTACTCGCCATCACAACGAGACTCTGACAGCACTCTGTGAGGTCATGAATGAAAAGAAGTGCCGCTATCCGGGGACGAGCCTTCGCCTGCTCTTTCAGACCTCCTGAGTAGAACTTAATTCTCCGACCATGTCAGGAGCCCTGAACTTGGGCTAGTAAGCTGACCCGGCCGTAACAGTATCGGAAAACCAAAGGGGTTTTCTGGCTTACGAGCGGCATTTGGACCGCAGAAGAAGCTGCGGGCGAAGTGTGATGAGCGATTGGAGTTGTCCATCTACGGAACTGCACATGAGAGACTCAGGTCTCTCGTGCCAACATGGCTGTGTCCACCTTTACGGCCGTAGGCCGACGGCGCGTAGCGCCTTCGTCCAGTGAGTCGATTGTCGTGGCGATCGATTTGAGGAAGGCTGCATACGAGTGGTCGAGATACTATCTTATTGGGCAGCAATTCTCGCGGCATGGCGGCATGCGGGCTATTCTTCTCTCTGTGGAGACCGATATGGCCAATTCAGCGGATCCATGCTCGACATCACAGAAGACGCACCTGTGGAGGTTCGTGGCTGTAGGAGTGGCTGCCGCCATAGTGACCGTGCCTTCGATATTCTACGACTTCGTGCAGGACGACCACCTCCTCATTGTGGATAATCCCACCATCACCAGTTGGCGGAATCTTGGGCATATCCTGACATCTGACTACTTCGCTCGGATAGGATACGAGGGGAAGGTTGGGTACTGTCGGCCATTGACGAACTTGTCGTATCTTATTGATCATACGTTGTGGGGTCTCTCGCCCACGGGTTTTCATCTGACGAATGTTGTGATGAGTATTATCACGACGCTGGCACTACTATTATATTGATCGGCACGTAGAGCTGTTTTCCAGCCGGGAGCGTTCCAGGGAGAGGAGAGGTATCATGGGCCATTCAGACTATTCAAGGAAGCGAGCGG
This sequence comes from Candidatus Fermentibacterota bacterium, assembly GCA_030620115.1. Lineage (GTDB taxonomy): Bacteria > JAFGKV01 > JAFGKV01 > JAFGKV01 > JAFGKV01 > JAUXFG01. Next base: position 4,315 of record JAUXFG010000170.1, on the reverse strand, counting down.
CAATCCTCCTGGTCGTGGTCATCCAATGGGCCATTTTCCTCGTCTTGGCATACGATGCTCGCAGCGGCACCTGGGTGATGTTCAATCCTGATACCATGGACACCCTCACCATGGCGCGCGCCTGGGTTCACGGTCACCCACTTCGTCTCCTCCCTAGCGAAGCCCCTTCAACGATACTCTCCGACCTTCTCAGCCCACTCCTCTTCGCCCCTGGCTACTACTTAGGCTTTAAGTCCACTTCATCCTTTATCCTCTGGGCCTACCTCGAATGCCTTGTCTTCGCGCTCGCCAGCACCGTTGCCCTGTATAGTTTTTTCAACCGGTTCTTGCCTCAAGTTGTGTTCCCGGCCACGTTTTTCTGCGTGATCTTCCCTGGTATCTTCGACAACATGTTCTCCACCAACTTTGGCTTCTTCTTTGCCTTTTTCTGGGCTGCCCTCGCCTCTTTCCACTCCTTCCCCCGCTTCATCGTCTTCTCCGTTCTCGCTTCTCTCTTACGCCCCGAAGGCATGCTATGCTACCTCTTCCTTGTCTTCATATATGCCTCCATCAATGGACATCACCGCCTCTGGCGTTTTGTCCCCGGCTTCATTCCCCTTTTCGTCCCTCACCTCATCTACAAGCACCTCACTGGCTCATTCATGCCACAAGGTGTCGTCACTCAGAACATTATCCACTACCAGAGCCTCATCCAGTCGCTGTTCATAGCGTCCGCCACCGCCTCTGACCAGGTGAAGGGAGCTTTGCTGGGGCTCTTTCCAAGCACAGCCAAGGTCGGCAGCGAAGGCTCAGCTTGGGTTGGAACGCTGCCTCCGATAGTGTTCGTCTTGGCTCTTCTGGGCATGCGAAAACTCAGGCGGCGCGAGTCATTCATTGTGCTAGCATATCTCACTGTCCTGGTCGTTGGAGCCTCATTCTCGAGATTCTCGGGAGTACACTTCAATCGCCACCTCCATGTCCTTACTCCCTTCTTCATCGGCTACGCGCTCTACTCGCTCCGTGAACTGAGAGTCTTCAATGCCCCCGTCTGGGGAATCGGTCTAGTGTTCATCTCGGGCATGATCGGAGTCCAGGCCTCCGGAAATCTCCTCTTCATCCGGAATGGAGTAGGAACCCTGGTACGAGAGAAAGAAATCGTCGACCATATCAAGAACACTCGCCCGAACCTTGATATCCTGGCAGCTGGACCCTCCATCATGTATTGGGCCGATGGCCAGCTCAAACTCCATTCGCATTCGGTAGGCGCGAACCCAACCCTCGGGAGGCATGTGAAGTACTGGCTGAGACATCTCGAAGTTTCCGAGTACATCCAGGCCACATACCCATGCAGTGTCCTCCTCGTCACCTCCCAAGAACCGTTCACCATCGAGGACTGGTTGAGCGGCTTCCAGGTTGAACCTCCCGTGCCGTTCTCCCACGGGTACGCGACGCTTCGTGAGCTTCAGCTTCTCGATCTTTCCAGCGTCGCGGACAGCCCTCCCTACATCTCGCCTTTTGATGAACTCGACGTTGGTGACCCGCTATCTGAGTACCGTTGTGGATACCGGTACCGCGACTCACTTGAGAGGCCGGTAGGAAGCCCACTGATGCAGGGGGATGGCTTCTGGGATGGTGGGCGACCCAGCGTCATACAGGAGAGATTCAGGCTTGAGGTTCCACCAGGCGGAGGGTGGCTCGTCGCGAGATACAAAGGCTCGTTCAGCGGAAAGCTGCTTGAGTTGTTCGACCACTCCCCGGTCGAGCTGAGCATAGAGCAGGAGGAAGTCACGATCCTGGCGAATGGGCACTACGCATTCGCTGATACCGTGCGTTTCGAAGAGGGCTTCTTCAACCTTCTCGTACCCCTCGATGTAGAGGGCGATGTCAGCTTCCAGGTCGAAGGCCTCATCAATTCATTTCACTACTGGACCTACACGAACGACGCTATCGGGCAGGGGGTCGAGTCGCCTGGAAGGGATCACTCGTTGCCCGGTTCCTTTAGCCCGGGAAATCCATCGCCGTCGTGATCGATTCCGAAGCCGTTTCGGAAGGCCATGAGACGGAAACGGGATGAACTATCCTGAGTGCTCGTTTGGGCATGAACCCCGGCACGCCACTGCCATTTGCCGGCTCGCCTAGTTAGGTGGACAAGTTATACTGATCGAACACTCAGCGCGTGAGAGGATAAATGCCTTCCCGGGGGAGCCTCTCTCCGTTTGTCCTCGTAAAAAGGAGAGTCCTGCAGGAAAGGCCCTCTCCGGAGGCCGGTTCGCCAGCAATCTGTTCCTGACGGCGTAGAAGCCAGGAATGGCCGGGTTGTTTCATTGAGGAGAAATATGCAGCTTCCGTCCGCCAGTGTCCGGGAACGGATCAGGCCTGACGAAACACAGGCCTCGTCCTCTGCTCCCGACCGTATAAACGCTGCTAGCTACGCGGTGTTGCTCCTTGTTGGCCTCGCTGTCACCCTCCCCGCAGTGTTCTACGACTTCGTGCAGGACGACCACCTCCTCATTGTGGATAATCCAACCATCACCAGTTGGCGGAATCTTGGGCATATCCTGACATCTGACTACTTCGCCCGAATCGGATACGAGGGGAAGGTAGGGTACTATCGGCCATTGACGAACCTGTCGTATCTCATTGATCATACGTTGTGGGGTCTCTCGCCCACTGGCTTTCATCTGACCAACGTGGTGATGAGTATTATCACGACGCTGCTCGCGTTTCGTGTGGCGTTGCTGCTGTTGCCAGGGCAGTATGCACTGCTGGCAGGGCTCTTCTTTGCCTTTCACCCTGGGCGAGTTCAGGCGGTGGGAATGATTACGGCGCGGTCTGATCTTTTCGCGGCGCTGTTTGGGTTTTGGGCGGCAGGCGTATGGTTGAGCGCGCGGGATAAGGGTTGGCGATGGTGGTGGGTTGGGGTTCTCCTCTTCTGTGCGCTCTTAGGGAAAGAGTCGTCGATAGCGGTGGTGGGAGTGTTAGGGTTATGGAGTCTGGCTCAGGTAGAAAGGAGCCCTGGTCGAGGCCGCGTGATCACGTGGTGCGCATTGGGTCTTCCTATTGCATTGTATCTCTTGGTGAGGGTCGCCTTCATGGTGACGCCTCTCCCCTTTGAGGGTCATTCCGTGGTGTCGCTCATGGCGGCAAGTGGGCGTGCGTTGGGCTTCTACCTTCGCACCCTGTTTCTGCCCATTGATACGGCCACTGCGCCGTTGATCCCCTTCCCTTCTTCCCTCTGGGGTTTCATGCTCCTGGTGTTCATTCCTCTACTGCTGCCACTGTTTGTGCTCAAGGACCGCCGTGCTATTGCGGTAGGGGCGTCATGGGCGGTGATATTGGTGGCGCCGCTGCTTCTTCCCCAGGCGATACGGAACCCGACCATAGAGGGCTACTTGGCGCCGTCGCCGCGTTTTCTCTACGTTCCCGCCATGGGAGTAGCCGTTTTGTGGGCGGGTGTGCTTCAGGAGATTGGAAGGCGCCCGGGGTTGCGGAGGGCGGCCATGCTGGTGGGGGTTCTCTGGGCCATGCTCCTGGCAGCTGAATTCCTGCCGCGGCTGGGGGCCTTTGCCAATGACGTGACCACCGCCGGTGCCGCCAGCAGAGACCAGGAGAAGGTGCCGTCCCACCAGAGGAGCTCCCTGTTCGAGGCATCATTGCTCCTCAGCAAGGGAATGGTCTTGCGCGAAGAAGCGCGGTTGGAAGAGGCGGCAGTGGTTCTCGAGAGGGCATCAGAGCCCGATCCTGGCAGTTTGAGGATCCGCGTGCTGTTGGCCTCGCTCTGGCACGACACGGGCCGCGATTCATTGGCCGTGGCGCTGCTCCGGGAGATCCTCGATCCCTCTATGGTCAACTATTGGCCCTACAGTGAGCTATCGATCTACTACATGACGGGAACAGTACTACTCTCCGACATACTCACCTCGACAGGCGGGATGGAAGAAGCTCTGGCATGGCTGCGGATGCTCGTGGAGCGATTTCCCGCCTCGTGGAAGGCCCACTCGAAACAGGCTATCGTGCAACTCGAGGTGGGTGATTCGACCGCAGCGCTGAGCTCCTTCCAGAGGGCGTTGACCCTGGCCCCGAGGGGCAGATGGGAGCACGAGATTCGGGAGAGAATAGCACGCATTTCGCCTGCGGGATAGCCCAGCACTGTCTGTTCTGTTGCTGATGTTCACAGAACGGTCCACAAACCTCGCCCCGAACAGATGCAGTTTGTCTCATACCCGAGAATGGCGCTTGATGGATGCTTTTGAATGAGGTTCGAGACGAAGTCCGAGGACGAAGTTCGGGACACGGATGGTTTCTCGCCACAGAAAAACCGGCGGTCCCGAAAGAC
>JAUXFG010000111.1 GCA_030620115.1 Candidatus Fermentibacterota bacterium | reverse complement strand
CTCGGCCTCCTCCGCAACCTCGGCCTCCTCCGCAACCTCGGCCTCCTCCGCAACCTCGGCCTCCTCCGCAACCTCGGCCTCATCTATAGCCTCGACCTCCTCCACAGCCTCGACCTCCTCCGCAGCCTCGATCTCCTCTTCTACCTCGGGTTCCTCAGCTAGGGGTGGCGCCTCGAGCTCAGGCACATCCACCATGTCTTCCATGGTTATCGCCTGGATCGGATGCTCCGTACGCCAGTCCTCCAGCGCTTTCTCATCCTTGCTGCCGAGATACGCTTTCACCGAGAGGACGATCCGTCTGTTCCTCGGATCAACGTCGATGACCTGGAGAGGCAACTTGTCGCCCACTTCGAACGCACTGGAGGGCTTTGAGAGTTCCTGCAGTGCAAGCTGCGAGACAGGCACAAAGCCTTCAACCTCATTGCCAAGGTCAACTACGACACCCTTGTCCAACAGCCGGGTCACGTTTCCCTCTGTCTCGGTTCCCACGGCGTACTCCACTGCCAGCCTATCCCACGGGTCTTCCTGCGTCTGCTTGAGACCCAATGAGATCCGCCTGGCCCCGGTGTCGATCTTGAGAACCATGACCTCGACCTTGTCGCTCTTCTTGAGCACTTCGCCGGGATGCCTGACCCGCCTGGTCCACGACATGTCGGAGATATGGACAAGGCCGTCTATTCCTTCTTCGATCTCCACGAAGGCGCCGAAGTTGGTGAGGTTTCTTACCCGCCCCATCAGCTTGGTTCCCACAGGATACTTCTCATCCAGCGTCAACCATGGATCAGGTTCGGTCTGCTTGAGACCAAGGGAGATCTTCTCATTCTCTTCGTCGACCTTGAGCACCACCGCTTCCACGATATCACTGATGGCCACGACCTTGGATGGGTGCCGCACATGACGAGTCCATGACATCTCGGAGATGTGAATCAATCCTTCCACACCCTTCTCGAGCTCGACGAAAGCGCCGTAGTCGGTAATGCTTACCACCTTGCCCTGAAGTCTGCTCCCCACGGGATACTTTTCTCCAATATCCTTCCAGGGATAAGGCGTGAGCTGCTTGACGCCTAAAGAGATCCGTTCCCTCTCCTTGTCAAAGCTCAACACCTTGACCTCCATCTCGTCACCGATGGCCACGACCTCGGACGGATGGCTTACGCGCCCCCAGGACATGTCGGTGATGTGAAGCAGCCCATCAATACCGCCAAGATCGATGAAGGCGCCAAAATCGGTGATATTCTTGACCACTCCGGTGCGTAGATCGCCCACCGTGAGGGTCTTCATCGTATCATCTTTAAGCCGGTTTCTCTCTTCTTCCAACACCACTCTCCGGGAGACGACAATGTTTCTCCGGCGCTTATTCAGCTTGATGATTCTGAACGGATGCAACTGGCTGATGAAAGTATCCAAATTGGGTACTTGCCTGAGGGCTACTTGTGATCCAGGCAGAAACGCTTCTACACCAAAAAGATCCACCACCAAGCCGCCCTTGATCCGCCGTAATATCCGACCATCGACCACGTCTTGATTGTCGAATGCATCCTTGATCTGAGTCCAAACCTTCACGAAGTCGGCCCGCTGCTTGCTCAGCACCACCAAGCCTTCTTGGTTCTCCATCTTCTCCAAAAATACATCGACATCGTCACCCACACGGATATTGATCGGCTCTTTGAACTCGGAGAGCGGGATAACACCCTCGGATTTGAATCCGACATCCACGACGACCTCAGACTCGGTGACGTCGACAACCTTCCCGATCACGACCTCGCCTTCGCTCACGGGCTGCATACCGGCTTCGTAGAAAGCCATCATGCGTGCGTACTCTTCAACGGAGTACTCGGGAGCATCAAGAAGATCCAGATCGTCCTCATCCTTTGTTTCGATGATGCCGTGTTCCGGCTCTTTCTCGAGTACTGTAACAGACAGCGTATCCGTGCCGTCTTCCTTGTGTTCCTGTTCCTCGCTCATTTTCTCATCATTCGTCATAGCGGAGTGATCCTCCTTGCCCAACTGTTACGAGGCCCATGGCCTGATGGACCTCAGCCAGACAGGCTTCCGCCCCTGGCCTCTTCAAGGGCTCGCGCAGAAATAACTTCACATTCTTGCGCGAACCCTAAATAGATGATCCGGCAACGGCCGAATCACATCCTGTGTGATGGTCGATCAACCTCGCCCAGAGTTTTCTCCCAAGCACAAGCAGAGTGGCATAGATCGCTTATCCACCACGACCGCGCTGCACGGTGAGAAACCGATGCGTCGCAGCCAATAGCCAAAACGAATCATCGTCTGGACAGATGTGCCTCGCAACCGTGAATTCAAGGTTGGTCTTCCGCCAGTAGATTCAAAAAGCGCTTCACAAGATAGAACTCGTCTTCTGTGATACAATAGAGAACTTAGCATTCACGTGCGCTTTGGCAGTATCCTCGCTCTCTTACGAGGTCAACTATTGCCGAAACCTGCTCGTCGAACGTAAGCTTGGTGGTGTCGACAAGAACAGCATCCGAAGCGGCACGAAGAGGGGCAAACGAGCGAGAGGAATCCACGGCATCACGACAGCGAAGTTCCTCTTGGAGGACAAAGGAATCCACCTCATCTCCACGTTCGGCGAGTTCTTTCGCTCTTCTCGACGTACGCTCTTCCAAGGAGGCGGAGAGGAATACCTTTACCGCGGCATCCGGGAATACCACGGTGCCGATGTCCCTGCCCTCCATGACAACGCCTCCTCCGGCCGCCACTTCACGCTGCAACCTGACCAATGTGGCCCGAACATGGGGCAGCTCCGCCACTCTGGACACCTGCCGGCTCACCTCCGGATCCCGGATCAAGGTGGTCACGTCCTCCCCGCAGAGCAGCACCTTCTGAACTCCCTCCTCAGCAGTGAGATCGATATGGATCTGGTCGAGCGCCCGCGCCAACTGTGGCCCCTCCACAGGCGGCACACCATTGCGCAACAGCCAGAGCGTCACTGCGCGATACATGGCGCCAGTGTCGACCCAACGAAGACTGAGGCATCGAGCAACCTCCCTGGCGGTGGTGCTTTTTCCCGCACCAGCTGGACCGTCTATGGCAACCACCAATGGTCGCAGATTGCTCACAGTCATCCTTCCTCGCCGGATAAGCGCATCGTATCTTCAGCCTCGTTGTCCTCTGTAGCCGCCCCCGCACTAAGAAGTGCCTTCAGCTCCTCCAATCGTGGAAGCTCATCAAGGCAACGAAGCCCGAATCGGATGAGAAACTGTTCTGTGGTTCTGTACAGCAGTGGTCTTCCCGGCTTCTCGGCTCTTCCTGCGATACAAACAAGGCCGTTCTTGAGAAGCTTGGTCAGAGCGTACCCACAATCCACTCCCCGCACCTGATCGACCTGGGCCTTGGTCGCCGGCTGCTGGTATGCCACTACCGCGAGTGTGTGAAGAAGCGATGGGGTCAATCTCCGCCTGTCGGCCCGCAACGAAGCAAGAAGCTCCGCAAAATCCTCTCTCGTCCGCGCCACCAGAACCCCACCCCTCTGCTCAACAGTAAAACTCCTCCCCTGGAAGATATTCTCCTCATTGAGTTCGCCAACTGCGGCTGCGAGCTGTTCGTCACTTATGTCGCCGAGAAGATGAACTGCCTTGCGAATACTCAGGGGGGCGTCAGACGCCAGAACCAGGCATTCCAACCGGTATCGTAGGGGAAGTTCCTTCATAGTCCGTCGGTAGTCTGTCCTTCGGTAAGCCGCAGAGAAATCCTGCCTTGGCGAGCCCTCATGGTACACCATCCAAGTCTCACCAGCTCCAGTACTGCCAGGAAGTAGCTGACCAGCTCCAGCCTGGTTTCGGCATTCTTGAGAAGCTTCAAGAGACTGCGCTGCCCAGCCCCCGAAAGATAGACCATGACACGGCTGCGAGCCTCTTCGTGGGTTATCACGACCCCGGCAAAGGAGAGTGTCTCCATCTCCTCCAGTGCCACCAAAAGCTCTCCCGCTGCTGCCAGGAGCGCCGTCAGCGGGACGCATTCATACCATTCCTGGGCATCTGCCTCATCCGGACCGGCAATCCTGCAGAGCCCAAACCGTTCCTCTTGGGCCTCCAACTCTCCCAATCGTTCGCCCAACAGATAGGTGGCCTGTAGTTCCAGTAAATCGAGCCCAATCGACTCCTCCTCTTCTTCATCCTCAAGCACGGGCAACAGCATCCTCAGCTTCAACTGCACCAGTCTCGATGCCAAGCTGAAAAACACGGAAGCCAGATCGAGATTCTCCCAGTCCTCGCGCTCCAACGATGATATCCAGGAGAGAATCACATGCCTCAGGGAGATCTCATGAGGTTCCAACTTCCCCCTCTCTGCATCTTTCACCAGAGAACCCAGCGTCTCGACATCCTGCTTCTGTTCCACAGTGCCGACGATTCCGTAGGATGAATAGGTCATCCGATGATCCCGTTGGCAATCTTGAAGAGAAAGACATACAGGTGCAAAGCCGGGACCAAGATCGTCCTCAGAAGACCGCTGAATAGGAGAAAAATTAATGCGAGGGGTCCAAAGGGCCTGATCCGATCAACGAAAACTCCCACAGTCCGTGGAAAGAGATGCCCAAACACCCAAGAACCATCCAGTGGCGGTAGTGGGATAAGGTTGAACACCGCCAGGAATAGATTGATCTGCACTCCAATTCTGAAGAGAAGGCCAAGGCTCGTCAGGAGACCTGTGCGTCCGAATACAATGCCGATGAGTGTATAGAGGAATAGGAATGCCAGACAGAGAAGCACATTGGAAACCGGGCCAGCCAACGCGACCCAGAAATGATCGCGGTATGGATTCCGCAACCTGTGTGGTGAGACAGGGACCGGTTTGGCCCAGCCGATCACCGGTGCGCCGGTAAGCGCGCCAAAAAGCGGAAGCAGCAGGCTTCCCACAGGATCGAGGTGCACCAACGGATTGAGGGTGAGCCTCCCCGCATGGTAAGCTGTTCGATCTCCCTTTTGATAGGCAATGAAGCCATGTGCGACTTCGTGGACCACCACGCTGAAGATGAGCACCGGAATTGCCACCAGCCATAGAGGCATAGACCTATCCTTTCCTATTGCCCTGACTCTTATCCATACCTAACACCGTGGCTGTTCCCTCTCCTCCAGATATCCTCGGAATCGCCATCGCTATCGAAATCAATCACACCGCTGCGCTCGCCTTCATCAAACATCCGGATTCCCGTAACTGAGGGCCACCTGATCACACATCAATTCGATCCCGATTCCCATGGCGATTCCGATGGAAGACGAAGGATGAGAACATTGGAGCTCGTAGTCATTTGAGATGACAATGCCTGCAAGACCTGCCATCGAGGACGGCCGATGAAGCGTAATCCCGCGTCAACCGCGGGATTGCAGTAGAAAGTTGGTGAGGAGTGCAGGCTGATGACATGGGCGCACGCAGGCGTCAGTAGAGGCCTTCCGGTGGGCCGTGCTCACCGAACAGCCTCTGGCGAACCCCCTCAAAAACGCCGCGCACTCTCGGGGAGGTCTCGGGACCGGGGGAAAGGTATGGATCGATGAGCAGTGCCAACAGAAAACCGTTCTCGGCGAGAAGTCTATTCTCGTCACCGCCCTGAGCCATCAGGCACTGCCCCCACAACCAGGAAGCCCGGGCCAAGGCGGAATAGGGCAAGACCCGCGTCCCGAGAAGACGTCGCAACTGATCAGCCGCACGGTCGAATCGGGCCCTGCCGTAGTCATCCACCGCCTTCTGAAGGTCAGCGAGTGCGACATTCGACTCCTTGTCGGCAGGAGTTTTATGGAGGAGCACGACCCCCGTGCGCATCGTACTGCCTTCGGACAGAGCTATGGGTACCATAGAAGTATCAGGATAGTAACCGGGGGCACGGAAAATTAGCTCATAATTCCCGGGTTGCAGATCCTCGCACGAGAATCTTCCCAGGCTGTCTCCTACATCATCGAAGGTCTTATAGAACGACTCTGGGTGGCACACTTGCGTCACCTTCCCGTCCTCAAGTACCCAGATCTCTCCCGTCTCCAAGAACGGCTTGATGACACCCTTGATGTTCCCCAGCTTCACCAGGGAAATCAAAGGGCCTTGGGTAACGATTCCCGGCTTTACCATAAAATGGTATGCACTAGAATCCGCCCTAAAGCCGGGGGCGTCAACCGTGAATTTGTACTTGCCCGGCGCGAGCTCGTTGGCGGAGTAGACACCAGACGCATCTGCTGACAAAGCCAACTCCTGCGATTCAGGGCCGAGAAGAAACAACGTTGCCTTTGTCCCGCTGGGAAGCACACTACCGGTAACACTTCCCCCAGGCTCCATTTCCATGGTCCCCAGTGACGTCACACGGAAAGCACGGAGCCAGACTCGATCTGTGCCGTGGAAGGAACGCCATCCGCGACCCGTCAAACCATATGTGTAGACTCCGGGCAGAAGACCGTCCAAACTGAATGGCCCCGAACCAACCTCCCATTCGGCGGCACGTCCCTGTGCAGACCCCAAGGGCTGTAACGAGAACAGGAATGTCTGGTCAGCCGGCGCCACGATGACTCCATCAATTGCCGAACGGTAGAGATTGTGAAGCACATAGCTCCCCAGCCCACCATCTGCATCACAGAAAAGCACGAGACTGTCTTGGACAGAAAAATCGATCACCCGATCAATAAAGGGCTCGGCGCCTCCACCGTAGCCGAAGTACATGTACTGCTCGCCTGCCAAGGTAATAACCCTGAAGCCTCCGGCCTCTTCGGCAATAAGCAAAGCTTCCCGAATCATGCATGCGGCGGTGGCACGGACAATCTGAACCGTGCTGTCCGGGCTGAGGGGGCCACTAGGTCCAAGCCGCACTACAGGCCCATCTTCAGGCAGAAGCAGCACATCTCCGGAGGAGGTGGCATCAATGCCAACGATGTCTCCTTTGAATCTTGCCGAAACCGGGATGGCTCGATCAGCGCCAACTCCCCCCACAAACGAGAGCATACGCGCATCCTCGTCCCACACGATCACATCGCCATCAGCCCCTCGAGCGAGCAGCACCGGGCGACTCCATTTCCCGTATGGGCAAGGCACTGGGTCAGCCACACGGGTGCTCAGATCAAAGACAAGCACTGTTCGTAGATCACGATCCGCCAGATAGAGCCGCCCGTTCCCAGAGAAGCAGATGTCAGCGGCTTTCTTCAGTTTACCGTCAAGCTCATCCACACTGCCGAGACCGCCGGACCCCTGATCCACATCACCGAGATAAAGCGATCGCCGATCGCGCCCCAGAACTGCCATAACGCTTTCCATTACATCCACACGCACTGCGGTCCAGTCTCCCAGGAAACGCCTTCGTGCGGCCAGCGGCAAGAAACGATCCTCTCCCTCGGCTGAAATACGGATTCCTTCGACGGATGGGAGGCGATAGATCTGCACCCGCGCCAATTCTTCATCGAGGATAATGATCTCTCCGCTTGGCGCCACCACCATGTCGGACGGCTTCCGCAGGCCTCCCTCTCCTGAGCCAGGCGCCCCGAAGAGAGCAACCACTTCGGATCCTGAGATCACAAGACAGCGATCCTCCTCAGCGTCGGCAATGTACACCAAACCTTCCTCATCACAGGCAATACAGCGGGGGGACGGGAGCTGAAAGGACTGCCCCTCTGTGCCGCCCCACCTTCTGCGAAGCACTCCCCACGCATCGATCTTGCAGACACCCCCCTTTTTTCCATCAACCACATACACATTTCCTGCAGGGCCGATAGCGAGATCAATGGGATTCTCAAACCGGATGCCCTCCCCATCACGGCCAGGTATATATTGCTGAAGCTCGCCGGCTGCATCCAAGAAAAGCACCGCCCCCTGCTCGCTGTCCGCCACCACCAATCGGCCATCCCGAGTAAGTACGATATCACTCGGGTTCTTCAACATGACTGAACCATTCTCAGGCCAATCCACCGTCTCAATGAGCCTCACCGCATCGAAGTGGAACAAGATCCCCGAACCGGAATCGCTCACCCAAAAGGATCCGTCATCGGCCACGGTCAAAGCAACGGGCCTGTGCACCTTCTTACCTGCGAGCCGCGATAGATTCAGAGTACTAAGGCACTGGGAGAGATCGGGGCTATAGATCTTCACTGTTCCCCCGTTCTTGCCCTCAAGCAGATAGATTCTCCCCTCGGCGCCCACTCCCAGATCGGTAAATTCCCCGTGCAACGTTGCAGTGATGTCGAAATCTAATACCTGAACCGCTTGACCGATGGAAACCATCGACAAGAAAAACGCCACGCCAAGAGAAAGAGTGAGTCTCATAGCCCGGATGAGCCTCCTGTTCAGCCCACGAGAATACCTATCCGTCACCCAGATCCCGTACCGCCGGTTCTAGGAAGCAGACCAGAACGGCCGGTTCTTCTTCTGAGCAAAGTCTCGGAAGAAGCCTAGTGTCTTACGAACTATGTGGCATGAGAGCCAGGGTCAAGGATACTCGCTCCCCTGGGGAGATGTTGATGGTGAATTCTCGTGGATCGTACCCTGATTTCTCGATCCTGATGGCGAATTCACCGGGAGCCAGTTTGAATTCGCCGGGCGATTCCCCAAGGCGCCGCGAACCAGTCCATATATTCGCCCACACCGGTGTTCCCGTCAGCGAATCGGTGGTCGTCACCGCAAGGATGCCGGGCTGTGGAAACTCCACGGTCACAGGCGTGGGTGTGGCCCTCGAGGGATCGAGCCGTACTTGTTTCTTGAGCTCCAGCCCATCGGCGGCGCGAAAAAGAAGCTCATGTGTGGTGTCGGTCTTAAGTTCGCCGGTGGTAAGCGGGGTGGGCCCCAAGCTATCACCATTCAGGAACACGTATGCCCAAGGGCTCGAATTGAGCTGAAGTTTCCCGGTCTGATGCCACAAAGGAAGCTCCACATCTGTGATATCCACGGCATCCGCCCTCACGGCAACCTGAACCGTGGTGGGTATTCGCCCTTCCATAGTAAGCCGAAGCCGATAGCTGCCCGGTGAGAATGAAATGCGATCAAGTGGTGTCGTGCCGAGCCGTTCTCCATTCTCCAATGTGACGGTTGCGCCGGATGGATGAGACCTGAGTGACATCCATCCCTGGGCGGGAGGCTCTTCCCTCAAGAAGACCGGCACGAGAAGCGTCTCCGCCCGAGCAATCGCCAGAACAAGCAGGGTATCCACATATCCCTTGGCGCCCACTCGGATCTCCTGTTCACCCTGAGGGAAGCCAAGCAGATGCATTGCCGATCCCACGATATCTCCCGACTCGTCTCGAACTACGGCACTGGAATCAACCCCTGTGATCTGAAGCCAGCCCAATGCTGGTTCAGACCTCGCCGGTTCCTCGATGGTACGCTCCACCTCTTCTAGTGGCGAAGAGGACTTGGACCGGTCCATGAGGAAGATCGCGATCATCGCCACGGCCAGGATGATACCCAGGAGCGCTACCCATCTTACTGCAGAGGTATCGTGGTGTCCTGGTGGTGTCTCGGCATGATTCGCTTCGTCCAGGAGTCGTGTGAGCCCTTCCTTCCGAAGGATGAAATCATGATCATCAATCGAGAATCCATCGAGCTGCTCGACCAGCTTCCGTGCCACTTTCTTCTTATCATCAGCCCAGGCCTTCTCTGCTTCCTTCAGAACCCGGTGTGCCTCAACCCAGGCTTTATCCCTCTCCTCCTCAGGATCCCCTTCCGGTATCGAGGAGGCTTCTTTTGGCCCCTCGCCTGATTCCACATCGGTACTCTTCTCGGCCTTCCGGGCCTGTTCGATTCGCGCGCGGGCCTCTTGGGCTTTGCCCGCCACGGAATCAGTTGTGGGCCCAACGGATAAGACAAAATCGAGTTCCCGTTGCGCCTTGGCCAGCTCTCTGGAAGAAATGTCCGATTCGATAATTTGCTCGATGTATCGCTCCTGAACCTTGGGAAGCGCGCCGAGGAGAGCCGATTCCCCCTGTGTCTCTTCTATTTCAATCTTGATCTCACGCAAGCAGAGCTCGAGATCACCATCCCGAAAGGCTTGGTTTATGCGCCGTCGCCTCTGACGTGATGCCTCCACCTGTGCATCTTGGCTGGAATTGCTTGTATCTTTATCTGTGTTCACCTGTGCCCCACATCGAGAGCCGATTCGCTCCCTCGCCGAGCCAGCTCATCGGCTCGGTAAGAGCTGCGCACCATAGGCCCCACAAGAGCCCTTAGACCTATCTCATTGCATTTCTCACCAATATCTTCAAACTCCTGTGGAGACCAAAACCGAACCACAGGAAGCAGATCATCCCGCGCTTGCAGATACTGGCCCACGGTCACGAGCCGGATCCCTGTATCTGCAAGGTCGACCAATGTCTCCTCGATCTCCACCATGGTTTCCCCAAAGCCGACCATGAATCCGCTTTTGGCGACAAATCCTGCCTTGACAGCCCGGCCCAGGAGCCCCAACGACCGTGCATAACTGGCCTGTGGCCGCACTTTCTTCTGGAGCGAGGGTACGGTTTCGATATTGTGGCAGAAGACGTCAGGTTCGGAAGAGAACACCACATCTTGCGCCTCCCGGTCACCCCTGAAATCAGGGACCAGGACTTCGACTTCTATTCCTGCTGATTTGACCAAATTGATGGTCTCAGCCCAAAATGATGCTCCCCCATCGGATAGATCGTCTCTATCCACAGAGGTTAGCACAACATAGGTCGCGCCAAGCCCTTTGACAAGCTCCGCAACTGACTGCGGCTCATGGGGATCCGGGGGCGCGGGGCTTCCCGTGGACACGGCACAAAAACGGCACGAACGGGTACACACATCGCCCAGTATCATGACGGTGACTACACCCCTGCTCCAACACTCCGCAATATTCGGACACCGCGCGCTTTGACAAACCGTCGCCAATCCCTTCTCTCGAACATTCCTTTTGAGGGCAAAGAATGCCTGATTCGTCTTGAGGCTTCTCTTGATCCATGGAGGCCGACGCACCGGCGTCGCCTGCCCGTCATACATGGATTGCCCGTTTCTCGGCCGCCTCGGCCGCCTCCATTACTGCCTCTGAGAGACTGGGATGAGGATGAATCAGGCTCCCCAATCGATCTGCGGTAATACCTTCCCGCATACAGAGCGCCACTTCTGCAATAAGCTCCGACACATGTCGCCCCACGAGGTGAGCGCCAAGAAGGCGGTTGTGCCCAGAAAAGAGAAGCTTCACGAATCCGACTCTGCTTCCCACGGCAGAGGCTTTTGCATTCCCCGCCATAGGGAAATAGCCTGTGATATATTGCTCACCTCGCTCCATCAACTCTCGCTCCGTGGCCCCCACCTGCGCGACTTGGGGTTCGCTGTAGCAGCATGAAGGAATCAGAGACCGGTCTACGCCTTCCACATCCATTCCGGCCAGCGTCTCCGCTGCCACCATGCCCTCGGCACTGGCTTTGTGCGCCAGGAGCGGCCCACCGACCAGATCCCCAATGGCGAAGATGCCCCCGATGCCGGTATGGCCCTTCCCATCCACCACCACGAATCCTCGATCCGTCCTCACGCCGATCTCTTCGAGGCCAAGCCCGGAGCTGTTGGGATCAACCCCAATAGCCACCAGTACCCGATCCGCCTCTCGTCTGACCTCCTCCGATCCCTTCATCAGAATCGCCTCTACACTATCTTCTTTCGCATGCAGGGCATGGAGCCTGGTAGACACGAGTATCTCTATTCTGAGCCGGCGAAACGCCTTTGTCAGCTCTTCTGCGACGTCGTGATCCGCCAAGGGAAGAAGCTGATCGAGCATCTCCACAATCGTCACCTTGACGCCAAGGCATGCATAGATATAGGCGAACTCCACGCCTATGGCGCCCGCTCCGATGATTAACAATCTATCGGGGAGCAACGATGGCGTCATGGCCTCCCGAACAGTCATGGCGCGCGGCCCCATCCTTTCCAGCCCAGGAAATGTCTCCGCGCTCCCCCCCGTGGCAAGGATGATTCCCTTGGTTCTATGCCGGGCTCGTGCGCCGTCCTTATCCATCACTTCAACTGTTCGCTCATCGGCCAGGCGGCCTCGCCCCCAGATGATCTCTATCCCATTCTTCTTGAGGAGATATTCCACACCCTTGGATATCCGTCTCGAGACGGCGCGGCTCTGTGCCACCATGGCCGAGAGGTCCGGCCGAAGACCATCCACGATGATCCCATACTGGCGTGCACTCTTCATTGACCTATACAACGAAACACTGTGTATGAGAGCCTTGGTAGGAATACAGCCCCAGTTGAGGCAGACCCCCCCAATATGCTCCCTCTCTACCACAGCGGTCCTGAGTCCACGCTGCGCGGCCCGTATTGCAGCCACGTAACCACCTGGGCCGGACCCCAACACCACCACATCCCATTGCCGGCTGACGGTCACTTCTTCTCACTCCTTGATGACTGGCGGCGTTTCGACTGCGGCTGATGACCCCAGAAAACGGCCCACATTCCTACATCTGCAGAATCGATGCGATCAAGCTATTTGTTTGTCCTGCAACTGGCAAATCATATCCACCAGGGAGGGGTTCAGGGTTCGGGGTTCAGGGTTAGGTGGGCGAGAAACATGGACGACGGTCTCGCCGTATGTTTCTTTCGGAGGAGCTACAAATGGAGGAGCCAGATGGAAGTTCAGGGAGCATGTGCTTTGGTGACAGGTGCGGGGAGAGGTTTGGGATGTTGTATTGCGGAGG
>JAUXFG010000281.1 GCA_030620115.1 Candidatus Fermentibacterota bacterium | reverse complement strand
TCTTCGCTTCCTGTAGTCGCTCAGAATGACAGTGGTGGTGCAGAGATGGATGTGTGAATGCCTGTCATTCTGAGGGAGCGGAGCGACCGAAGAATCTGGGAGGGGGGGTTCGGGGTTCAGGGTTCAGTGCGGCCTCTGATGGCGCCGCGCCATCAGGTTTTTCAAGGCAGAGAGTACCGCAGATATGAAATGTACTCTCAAACAAGGGGTTTAGGGTTCGGCAAGAATCTGAATCGTTGATTTGTGAGTTCTGAACGGAGAAGGTAATGGAGTAGGATGATTTGAGGATGTGGCTTGATCAAGTATTTGGTAGCCCGTGAAAAAGGTCAATGCCAGAAAGGTAGCCCCCACCGGGGCGTAGGCCCCTATGGGCCGGAGGCTGAACCTCTGAACCGGCCATACGGAGCAGGTTCGAGTTCCACGTTTTGTTTTGTTGAGAGGATATATGGAAATGGAACCTGACATCCTCATTTTATCGGATAGTTCGAAACTTAGGAAAATTCTGGCTGATAGGTTGGCTGCCAGGGGGTATGCAATCTCGGTGGTGAGGACGGGAGGAGCGGCGCTGAAGAAGGTCGAAGAGGAGGCGCCGCATGTTGCGTTGATAGATCTGGGACTGAAGGATATGTCCGGGCCTGAGGTGGTAAGTGAAATAGGGAGGCGCTCGCCGACCACCGAATGTATCGTACTCGCGAAGCGCGCATCCCACCCATCAATCATCGAGGCGATGAAGCTCGGCGCCTATGGCTTCCTGCTGAAACCCTACGACGCAAAGCAGCTAGAGGTCACCATTGGGCGTGCGATGGAGAAGCGGGAGGCAGATGAGGCGCTGCGAGAGAGGGAGGAGGAACTACAGATTCTCTTGGCTTCCTTGACTGAGGGCCTTTTGATCCTCGACTCGGATCTCGCTGTGGTGACGTGTAACGATTTCGGGGCACGGATCTTGGGAATAAATCAAGAGGACTTGATCGGCAAGAACATCGAGGAGATCTCACCGGATATCATGTCAACCGGCCATCTCGAGAGGTTCAGGAACGTGCTGAGAGCCGGTAGGGCTCTTGCCCTTGAGGACTTTGTTCTTCCTGGTCAAGCGGGAGATATCCACGTGTCCCTCAGGGTCTTCAAGGTCGGGAGTGGTCTGGGAGTCACTGTCACCGACATCACCGAACAGAGGCGGGTGGAGGAGGAGCTTCGGCACGCTAATCGTGAAGTCAGTCGCCTTATGGCCTCGATTTCTGATTCGTTGTGGAGCGCCGAGCTGGATAACAAAGGCCATATGGCGTGCCGGTACTACTCTCCGGTGATCGAGAGGATCACGGGGCGGCCGCCGGATTTCTACATGGCAGGTCCACATCGTTGGCTCAGTATCGTTCACCCTGACGACTTGTCGAAGGTCGAGCAGGCCATGACGCGAGCGCTCTTTGATACGGCTTATCGGGTTCTTGAGGAGTATCGGATCATCCTTCCTGACGAGACGGTGCGCTGGGTTCGCGACAGCATCATGATCACCGAAACCGGAGGCTCTCCTCGGCGACTGGACGGTGTTTTGACTGATATCACGGAGTTCAGGAAGGCTATGGCCGATCTGGAGGCGGAACGGGCATCGTTGGCTCAACGGGTCGCCGAACGGACGATGGAGTTGCGGGAGGCAAATGTGGAGCTCGCTCGCGCGGCTCGATTGAAGGACGAGTTTCTGGCCAATATGAGCCACGAACTACGAACGCCGCTGAACACGGTTCTCGGCATGTCGGAGGCGCTTCGAGAAGAGGCATACGGAGCTCTGAACGAGAAGCAGCAGGAATCATTGGAACAGATAGAAGAGAGTGGGCGGCATCTGCTGGCCCTGATCAACGACATCCTGGATGTTTCCAAGGTCGAGGCCGGAAAAGTCGAGTTGGAGATCGGCCCTGTTTCCCTGGAATCGGTATGCCAGGCAAGTCTATGGCTCATCAAGCAGATAGCCTTCAAGAGGAGACTGAGGGTCAGGTCGCGCATCGACAGCAGAGGGATCGAGATTCAGGCAGACGAGCGCCGCCTGAAGCAGGTTCTGGTCAACTTATTGAGCAATGCAGTGAAATTCACACCTAAGGGCGGTGAAATAGGTCTTGATGTGGAAGGGGATGTGGAGGGGGGGGCGATTCGTTTTACGGTATGGGATACGGGGATCGGGATCTCAGAGGAAGCTATGGGGTTGCTGTTTACCCCGTTTGTGCAGTTGGATAGCAGGCTGTCACGCAAGTATGAGGGTACTGGGCTTGGTTTGGCGCTGGTGCATCGTCTTACCGCACTGCATGGAGGCAGTGTGAGGCTGGAAAGCACGGTGGGAGAGGGGAGCAGATTCACGGTGTCTTTGCCCTGGGACTCCAAGGATAGAGAAGAGGAAGAAGACCGGCCGTGTGGGGGGCAGGTGGCGGTGGTGGTCAAGGCAGGTGGGACGATGCGCATCATGGAAATGATCACGGATCAACTGGAAGGCATTGGCTACCGGGTGGTAGTGGCAGAAGATCCGAGCGAAGCAGCGGCACGCGACGAGGATGTCCAACCGGATGTGATGGTGATCAACATGGAAATGCCGAGCCAAGAAGGGTTGGAGATCGTCAGGCGGTTCTGCGGGGCAGACTCCAAGACCCGCGATATTCCGCTGGTGGTTCTCACGTCGTTGGATATCCCCGGGGACCGCGAGCGGTTCATCGATGCCGGAGCGGATGAGTATCTGATCAAGCCGGTGGGTGCGAGAGCCCTGGCCCGAGTATTGGGTGAATGGGGAGGAGGGGATGGGGAGGAATCTAGAATCTGTCAATCTAGAATCTGACAATCTGGGGAGGGGGGAATTTCGAATTGCTGGATTGCGAACCACAGATTACACAGATTGGGAGAGGAGATTGGGGGATTGAGGAGAGGAGAGGGTTCAGGGTTCAGGGTTCGGATG
>JAUXFG010000159.1 GCA_030620115.1 Candidatus Fermentibacterota bacterium | reverse complement strand
TCAGCCAGAATACGGATTTTCCCAGATTCTCTGATTGCGCGGGCCACGAACTGAGTCTTTTGAGATATCCGGGAAAGGCCAAGAGAATCCGCCAGATATGACTGAACCAATAGAATATCCAGAGGCTGACGCGAACGACCGGTCCCTGCTCTTGCGTAAGGAGCTCGAACAGGAGTTCGGAGCTTGTGAACTTGTTCGGCCCTTTCACAAGACGTGTTACGATCCCGGCGACCGCCTCGAATATGCAATCACCGGCATAGTGCCGGCGAATCATGGGCGTATGGTTCTGGAAGTGAAGAGTTTCGTGGGTGGTGGATTCGCGGGGCAGGTATACAAGGTCAGACTGGTCGAGATTGAGGAAAAGGACGGGCCTATTATCGGCCTGGAGATCGGCGGAACCTACGCCATCAAAATCCTCAAGCCGCCATCGGCATTTGCCAACTGGTTTCGGAATTTACTCTACTTCCTGGGCTTCCAGAGCTCGTTCAGCCCCCAAGTTAATCCTGCGGCCGTTCGTGTCGGGGTGCTCTGGCAGAAGCTCATTCGCCGCGCAGCCTCCCACAGATTCGGAGACGAGAAGGCAGTCTGCGACACGTACGCGACATTCTACGATGAGAACCATCACAGTTTCGGCGAAATCAATGAATGGATCGACGGGCGTATCTGGAAGTTCGAGGTTGATGAATGTCTGTTCGATCGCTGGAAGTTCCAGGGTGAGCCGGCCAGGGACCACAATAGCGCTGAGTACGTACACAAGAAGCTGTTCATGCAGCGCCTGGTGGCATTGCTGCATGAGATGGGGACACCGGAGCTTGCACGCCAGTACACGTGGTGGACATGCAAGAGCCAGCCTAATGCCCTCAAACGCGTGGATTCCAGAGACGACGAACCGGATTGTGGTTTGACGGCCGTCGATTTCCGAGCCGGCCTGACGCTCCTTCCTTTTCTGCCCATGAGCCCGGCAGACATATGGTTGATCTTGCGTGGACTTGCACGAGGGAGATTCGTCCAGTTCGACAGGAGCGATCTCTCCAGGTTCAAAGCGTTTATCAAGGAACGCGAGGAGGAGTTCTCTGATCTGCAATCAGGTATCGATGAGCTGGAGCAGCAGGAAAAAACCTATCGAGCTTCACAGTTCGACATCACGCACCATCATTTTCGTCTCCTTACCAGCAGAGCCCTGCGTCGCTCGGTAAGGGACGGCATCATCACCAGCTGGAAGCATTTAGGCCGGTTGGACGACAAGGGCGTGGCAAAGCTGGCGGCCGGTTCTTGGCGCCGCTTCCCGCTGCTTGTTCTGATCTCCTTGATCCCGATTCTCGGCCATCGCCTCATCAAGGTTTGGGGTCATGAAGTTACGCGAGAACATGTCAGACGCTGTTTGACTCGCGTGGACTACCTGAGTCGCGCCTTGCGCGGATCGCGTATCCAGACCATCATCGGATGGCTTCGGCAAGGCCGGCTCTCGTGTCATCGGGCCGGCAGACTCATCGATCGTCCGGTGCAATACTTGATCGATTGTATTGTTCTCAGCTGGCTGCCTCCAAAGTGGCATCGAGCTTTCACGGAGTTCTCGTGGGCATGGGCGCGGATTCGGAAAGCGTTTGGCCGAGGCATTGAGTTCTTACGGGATCCAGTCTACCGGGAAGAGCGGCTGCTGGAACAGGTACGCATGGGGAGAGACGAGGGGATGCTCACGCCTGGCGAGGCTGACAAGATTATCGGTCAGATCAAGGATCCGTATATCCAGAAATACCTTCGTTGCCTTGCGGTACACCTGTGCACGGTGCCCATCACACAGGTGGTGATGCTTTTGGCGGGAGCAGCGGTAACAGTCTACTGCCTGGTCTACCGTCAGCTTTCCTGGGTCGAGAGCGTGGGTCTCGGCACTGCGGCCGCCGCTACGATCCAACTCCTTCCCATCTCTCCAGGATCGATCACCCGTGGTGTGTTCGTGCTCTTCCTTATGATCAAGGAGCGCGACATACGGAATTACTACATCGCCGCACCAATATCGTTCATCCATGTGATCGGATATCTGGCATTCCCGCTCCAGATGGTGACGCACGACCCCGCCTTGGCGCGCTTCTTGGCCGGCCGATGGGCGCGGAATACAGTCCACCTTGTCCCGGTCTTCGGGGAGAAAGGCGGACTGCTCGAACATGCGGTCTTTGACTTTTTCTTCAATCTGCCGCTCTCAATACGGCGTGGTTTCAGGACGAATCCCAAGATGTGGTGGACAAGAACGGTTATTTCCTCTGTGCTGGTAATCATCGTGGTGTTGGGAGCCTATGCGAGATTCTGGGAGTCGAGACAGCCAAGGGTCGAACTGGAAGCGGCAAGAATCGTTTCAATCAAGCCGTACTACCATTCCGGCGCTGAGTTGCACTGGAGCATACGTGGTAAGCGCGTGAGATTCGATGGGTTCGATGGCCCGGTGGACTACCCCACGCGGAACTGGGATAAGGCGGTCGATAACGGTGACACAGTAGATGTAGTGGTGCGCAAGAGCTTCTTCGGCAAGGAGTACGATGGATTTTTTATTGCCAGGAAGGGGGGCTGAGTGATCAGGAATCTGCAATGCTTGATTGAGGGAATGGGGGAATGAACATCGAACATCGAAGTGAGGATGATGGAGGGCCATGCTCCGTCATGGCCGTTATTGATCGATACGACGGACGCGACGGAGCGCGTCCCTCCAGAGATGCAATCAATCCGCCGGCCGGCGGAAACATCGAATGATAAAACGCAAAGAATGAAGAGAGATTCTTCGCTTCTTTCAGTCGCTCAGAATGATAGGGGTAATGCACAGAAGGATGTGTTGCCATGTGTCATTCTGAGGGAGCACACCGACCGAAGAATCTGCGCGCGGGCATTGTTTAGGGTTCGCGCAAGTTTGCGGAAGAATGTGAAGTTATTTCTGCGCGAGCCCCAACCCTAAACGGTGAACTCTGAACCCATGGACCGCTACGCCTCACGGCACAAGGCCAAAGACGAGCATCCCGGCCTGTACGTTCATATTCCTTTCTGCAAGACGAAATGCCCCTACTGCGATTTCTATTCGGTAGTCGATCATTCCCACCGTGCTACATGGGCCGAGTTTGTGCAACAGGAGGCCGCCTTCTATATCGATGAATTTGGTGTGTTCGACACTCTGTACTTGGGTGGGGGTACGCCGAGTGTGCTTGATCTTGATGTGTTTCAGGAATTGATAAGCGGGCTGCGGGCGGCGTTTTCGTTCACTAATGATGTGGAGATCACGGTCGAGCTCAATCCAGATGATGTGAGCGCAGATGGGCTTCGGGGAATGCGCAATGCGGGGACAAACAGAATCAGTCTTGGTGCGCAATCTTTTCATGACGAGGTCCTGTCTTTCCTGGGGCGGCGGCACTCGATGCGGCAGAATCTCCAGGCCTTGGAGCTTATGCAAGAGACCGGGTTCGACAATGTGAGCATTGATCTGATGTATGGTTTCCATGGGCAGCGTGAAGCCACCTGGTTGGCTGATCTGGAACAGGCGCTGACATTCCGGCCGGCACACATGTCCTGCTACCTGCTTTCCATTGAATCGGGAACGCCTTTCGGCAGACGCCATCTGGAGGGCAGGCTTCAGAGGCTTGATGAGGAAGCGGAGCGCACATTCTATCTCCTCACCTCTGAGTATCTCCGGAGCCACGGGTATGAACACTACGAGGTTTCGAGTTTTGCACGATCCCGTGTTCAACGTTCACGGCATAATCAGAAATACTGGCATCATGTGCCGTATCTCGGGCTTGGCCCTGCGGCACATTCGTTCCGGGCGGGAACGCGATGGTGGAACGTCCGTTCCGTGATGAGTTACGTGCAGTCACTCCGGGAAGGAAAGAAACCACTCGCCGAATCAGAGGAATTGAGTGAGGAGCAGATTCGATTGGAAGCACTCTACACAGGATTGAGGATGTCGGATGGTCTCGCGTTGAGCCTCGTCCAAACCTTTCCGCGCGGGGATGCAATTCTTGGCGATTTGATACGAGACGGGCTGGTCCGGGTCACCGGAGACCGCATGGTCCCCACGCCCGAGGGCTATGTAGTTGCCGATGGGCTGGCCCGAATGTTTGCCTAATTTTTGAGCCCGAGCATTCCCTCCTTCAAGCCGCCAGATGGGGGTTCAGGCCCGAGCCAGATGGAAAGCACTGCATTGGCGAATTCTACAGGGATTGTTTTCCCAACTACCTCTCCTGCGATGCGAACGGTAAGCCCCTCGGCGGGAAGGAAGGTGAGCACGATGTCTTCGCCCTTCACCACATCGCGGAAGAAGCTGGTGAACTGCTCGACTTCTTTTTCATGCGTCTCGAGGATCTCCGGCGCGTTCTTCTTGAATCCGTCAATCCATGCGCCGTTCAATTTGTCCACGCTGACCTTGCTGTGAAGGAAGTACATAACCACTTGCCAGGGACCTCCCCTGGAGAGGATCTCCTCAGGATCATGAGACGGGTGTTCCAGGTACAATCCCCCGACATAGACCTTGACCCAGAGTTTCTTTCTCAGACCCATGCCGTTGAGCTTCAGAGTCGTACTCTCCATCTTGAGCGTATCGGGCATGGTGACCCCGGCAAGCTCTCCACTCATAGCCGATTGACAGAGAATCGCAGCACATGCGAGAACACTAGTACACCACTTCATTGTTTTGCTCCTTTCATGCACATGAGTGAGAAACGCGGGTCAGCCTTTCCCACGGTTTCTCTGAAGCTCCAGAATGTATATGCTGAGGTGCCATGATGCACGTATCGTTTCGATAACAGACACGGAAAGCCTTGCTCACTTCAAGGTCGCGCCCTAGGTTCGCTGCGCTGATTTGCGATGCTACGTCGATATGTCTATTGATAACCGGAAAGAGAGGAGATAGCGGATGCTCAAGCAGATGAGGGAGAACACCAAGCCCGTATTGTGGATAGTTCTCGTGGGATTTCTAGGTGGATTTGTGCTGATCGCCCTGGGGACAGGGAGCGGTGGATTCGGCGATCTTGTTCGCAGTCTTGGAATCAAGGTGAGTACTGCATCGTCCAATATGGGTGCGGTGATCAATAATATTCCCATCAGCAGGGAACAGTTCCAGAGGGAATACAGGAGCCAACGAGAGGCGGAGCAGCAGCGGCTCGGTGAGGCTTTCGCAGAGGACGAGCGAACGCATCAGCAGCTCAGAGAGCGGACATGGAATGTACTCCTGCAGCGCCTTCTGGTATTCTCGGAAACCAAGAAGTTAGGTATCGGTGTGACCTCCAGGGAACTGGCGGAGTTCCTGGTGAGCAATCCCCCGCAGTGGATCATGGAGCATCCCCAGTTGCAGACGGACGGTCATTTCGACATGCAGAAGTACGTGCAGGTGCTCCAGTCGCCAGAGGGGCCGGCTCAGATGCTGCAGGCGACCTACGCAGAGATGCTTCCCTTGCACAAGCTGGAGCGACGTATCGTTATGTGCACGCGGGTGACGTCTCTTGAGGTCGAGCGCGAGATGGATGCACAGGCAGAGCGAGTCAAGGCTACGTGCCTTGCCCTGAAGGACTTCCACTTCACCCAAGCCACCGATGAAGACAAGGAACGGGTCCGACAATTGGGTCTCGAGCTCATGACCCAGGCCACTAGCCCCGGCAAGTTTGCGAAACTGGCGAAACGTTACTCCTCGGGGGCCAAGGCGCAGGAAGGTGGACGAGTAGGTAAGACGTTCAAGGGCGGCAGAGGGGCCGCTGTGGACAGTGTGCTCTTCTCTCAGGACCTGGGAACATGCTCTCAACCGGTGGAGAGATTCGGATCCTGGTTTCTCTACTTCGTCCATGAGCGTGGAGAGGAAGATGAGAAGGAATGGGTCGATTTCTCCCAAATCGTGCTCAACGTCATGCTGCCTGTGGACGAGGCGGAGCTCAAGCGGTATTTCAATGAACACATCTCCGAGTACGATATCCCCGCCAAGGCCAAGACAAAGATCGTCAAGCTGGAGAAGAAGGCTTCCGCGCGGGATGAAGCAGATATGCTGGCGGATATCCGGAGTATTCGAGAGGAGATCATTGGCGGGAAATCGTTCGAAGAAGCTGCTCAAATCGAATCCGAAGATGTCGGCAGCGCCGAGCAGGGGGGCGATCTTGGAGAGTTTGGTAGGGGACGCATGGTCAAGGAATTCGAGGATGTGGCCTTTGCCCTGCAACCGGGCGAGCTAAGCGAGCCGGTGAGGACCCAGTTTGGGTGGCACATCATTCTGGTGGAGGAGAAGAAAACAGGTGAAGACGGTAAGGCATTGATCCGAGCCCGTCACATACTTCTCAAGGTGGAGCCCGAGCGGGCCACTTTGGATAGCTTGGACAATGTGATGGTGGACATTGCCGAGCAGGCAAAGGAAGTGGGCTTGGAGCAGGCAGCCGAGAAGCAGGGGCTTCAGGTTACCGAAACCGAGCTGTTCACAAAGGGGCCGTATATCCCTGGCGTAGGCCCCACGGCTTCCGGAGCGGGCTGGATTTTTTCCAGACGAGTAGGCGATATTAGCGATCCATTTGAGACGGAAAAGGAGTTCTTCATCCTCCAATCAACGGAGAAGCAGGAAGAGCGGCACGCAACTCTGGACGAGGTGAGGGGCAGGGTCGTAAGAGCCGTGCTCAAAGAGAAGGCGACCCAGCTAGCTGAGGACTACCTTGCGGACCTTGGGAATCGTATCGCCAATGGCGAAACGCTTGAACAGGTTGCAGAATCCGATACGCTGGCTGAGTTGCTCTCAGATGTCCAGTTGGGGCGGAAGGACTATGCGCCGGGCATAGGCCGGGAGGTGGAGGCGATTGGTGCACCCTTCGGCATAACGAAGGGCGAAGTGGCCGGTCCGTTTGCCGCAGGCCAGGCGTTTGTGATGGCTCGACGAGATTCCAGTTGGACGTTGGAGGAGACCGAATCACGAGAGAAGGTTGTTGAATACCTGCAGAACGAGGCGCGTCAGCGGGTCTATGGCGCGTGGTTCACATGGCTCAAAGACAAGGCGATCATCGAGGACAATCGCGAACGGTTCTTCGGCGTTTCGTAGCTGGTCGGGGACTCAGCGTTCAGAGGTTCGGAGGTTCGGGGATTGTAGGTTGACCTCAAGAATTCGAACCGTGGCATCATTCCAGGTTTCATCAAGCAGGAATGTAGGTCGGGTTAGCCCGGCGTAACCCGACATTCTGGCTTACTCAACGAATAGCGAAAGCCGAGCTTCTGGTAATCCTTCCTCCGGCCCATAGGGCCTACGGCCCGGCGGGAACGGCCTGCCTGTGCGTTGCACGCAGACAGGCGAACCCTGAACACTTGTTTGAGAGCAAACATATCTGAGAGCATACTGTACTCTCTTAGCCCTGAGGCCTCTGATGGCGCGGCACCACCAGAGGCCGTCCAGAACGCTGACCCCAGAACCCAGAACCCAGAACCCTGAACGGCCAGCCATATTTCATACTATTTAAGTATATGCGCAGAAACTTAATCAGATTGAAAACCGGTGAGAAGTCTGGGCCATGGGGATGAGTGTGTCGTTGCCGCGCAAAAATGTCACTTCCATACCGCGTCCTTGAAGTGTTTCTGAATGGCCGAATCAGCGGTGATCAATCTGGAGTTCTTGGATATCGCGTGGGCAACTATCAAACGATCAAAAGGATCTCGAGTCCAAGAGAGATCCTTTGCGGATTCAACAATTTCCATGAGTGATATCTCGGAGATCCCCAACCCAATTCTGGTCTCAAGATCCTTCACGATAGCTGATGGTGAGACCGAGATTCGCTCGATTTCTTCAAGATATATCAGTTCCAGTTCTACCATCGGCGAAATGTACAGCTCTTCTTCATCAATAAGCTGCTGCATCTCCTGGTCGAACAACTCGACTCTCCCATCGAAAAGCCAGAGGACGATATGCGTATCGAAGAAGATCATGGCTTCCACTCTCTTGACCAGTCGATGTGGATGTAGTCCTGCGGATCTTCCTTCATGGCATTCCTTCTCACCAAGTTGTCGAATTTCGATTTCGGATTTCCGGGTACGATCTTGAGGATCTTCCCTCTCCGTTCTATTTGAACAGGAATTCCAGTCTCGAGTATCTGGTCAAGGATACGATAGATATTCTCTCGAAGTCGTGTCGCATTGATGGTCATGTCATTCCTCCGTACGTGTCCAAGGAGAATATACGTACGATTTTGCCGGCGTCAACGGCTTCACTGACACGACACGAGACAGGTCGGTCAATATCTCTCTCCCAATCTTCGCCATTCTTCAACTTCATTCTGAATATGTCCTCAGCGACGTGACCCTATTGAAATTGTAGGTTGGGTTAGCAAAGCGTAACCCAACAATCCCCGAAATCTCTTCCAACTCCCTTCACGAGAACGATCCCCACCCCAAGCGACCGCAGATCGCCCATTCATTCTCCCCTTTGCCTCCTTCGCGGTTGAAATCCCTCTTCTCTGACACTTTGGCTCTGACAGCCTCTCCCGATCATCATTGTTGACCCTGTGGCGTCGATTCCCTATGTAGGGTGGAATACTCATTCGTAGAACATCTCGTACGTTCCGAGGCCCTTAAAACACAGAAGGTGGCGGCGGAGGGAGATCTAATGTGGGCGCCAAAAGGCAAATTCCTATCAGCGTTCGTAAGGCCTCATGGTAGAATGTCCAATGTGGAGACGCGGCGCCTATTCCTCTACTATAGCAAATCTCACATGACTTGATACTACTATTGACATCCGAAAGACCTACGTGTATATTCTTCCTTGACCGTACGGGTACGCCCTAAATCGTAGGAGAACAGGGGTGTCAGATG
>JAUXFG010000165.1 GCA_030620115.1 Candidatus Fermentibacterota bacterium | reverse complement strand
CGATGGCGGAGCCAGGGTAACGGGAGAGTAATGGATGATCCCTGCTTTCCTCAACGTCCGTTTCCTCCGCCAGCAGAGGACTCGCGACCAGGAGCCCGGTCGCGATCAGGCATAAGAGGAATGCATTCTTCGCTTTCATACGAACACCTCCTTCACAATACGGTGGGTGACGACCATACTTCGTGCAGTCTCATCAATGAGGGACCAATAGGATTTGTGGAAAAGAGTGAAGTGCCTAATTCGCAGCCTGCGTCTACCCATCATCCTTGGCAACTTTGGTTTGAATAGATGCCATAGCACAATCCTCCAGACGTGCCTCAAATATTAATCGATCTAGGCCTGCCGCGCAAGTTCAGCCATAGCTGGGTTGACGGCAGCGTATGGGATGTTCTAAGATAGGACGCGGTTTGAGTGATTCCGCTGATTTTGGCCCCGAGACTAGGAGGATCATCAGAGATGCGACGAACATCCAGTGCTTCCGGCAAGCAGACCATGCATATGCTTGCTCTCGCAGGTTTTCTGTTGGCGATTATCTATCCATTCTCTGCTGGTGCGGTCCCTTCCGGCATCAATGGAGAAACTGCCCGGGTGTCCGTCCCGGGGGAGTATCCAATACGCGATGTTCCCCTGCCGCGCGCGGAACTTCTTGGTCCCGAGCGGCCCGCTGACCCGAGTTTGCTTTCAACGCCGCCGCCAAATCCTGAGGTGGGAGATTCCTGGCTATGGTGGCTCTTCTACCATTATCCCATGCCGCCCCACTTCGCCCAGAAGATGTGTACGGTGCGCGGAAAGACAGACCATGGATATGTCGTGGTGGAGGATTCCGAATGGGAAGTGAACATGTTCCAGAATGACGTGGATATGATCCTGGAACGGTGGGAAAACAGCTCTCTGGGAATCCATAGCGACATGGGGATCTACGATATCAATTCACTCTATTTTGGTGAGCCGCCGGACGAGCTTGACGGGGATCCACGCATCTACATCATGTGGTTCGATATCGGTTCCGCGGGAGACGGTTTCTTTTTCTATTTCGACGAGTACCCGGACGGGACATTCTCGGGATTCCGCAGCAATGAGTGTGAAACGATATATCTGAACTCGGCCGGCAGTCAGAGCCCCAGCGTAGATTACATGATCTCGGTAGTAGCACACGAGTTTGAGCATTTGATCCACTGGAAGTACGACGAGGATGAGGTTACGTGGGTCGATGAGGGAATGGCGGAGCTTGCGATGTGGTTCTATGGCCGACCGGACGTTATCTCATCTTTCAACTCGAACCCGGACAACTCGCTCATCCAGTGGGACGGGAACTGGGCCGACTATATCCAGACCTATCTATGGTCTCTTTACTACTATGAGCGCTACGGAGGAGATGCTGCGGTCTACACGCTTGTTCACGAGCCCCTCAACTCCATGCCGGGGTATGAAGCCGTGTTAGACAGCATGGGCTATGAAGAGAGCTGTGCGGATATCTTCGCGGACTGGGCGGTGGCGAATTTCTTGGATGATACAACCATTGCAGACGGGCGCTTCGGTTATCTGGGCGAGGATCTACCCACCTTCAGCACCTCAGGCACCTATGGAAGCTACCCGGTACCCGATGAGTCCCGCTCTGTGCGGCATTGGGCCACTGACTACTATCGCTTCGACAACCTGGACAGCATTGCCATCCTCCAGGTGGGCTTTGATGGCTCGGATGATAATGTGTTCGCGGTTTGGGGGCTTGTGCTCCACGACCAGCTGCCCACCGAGGTGCGACGCATGGTACTCGATCCCGAGGAGCAAAGCGGGATGTTGGAGATCGGCGGGCTCGGCAATCCGGAGGATGAGATGATCCTCGTGGTAGCGGGCACATCGAGCTCAGGCTCCACGGGCTATCTGTTCAACGCGGAGGCATATCCGGTAGTAGGCACTGACGAGGAACGGATCGGACCATGGGGCAGCCCTCTACTTACGCTTTCCGCTGGGCCCAATCCCTCCACGGGCCAGGTGCGTTTGCAATTGACGTGGGAACAGCATAGAGCGGCAACGCCGCATGTGAGTATCTATGATATTCATGGACGTTTGGTTCGTCAGCTATCCCTTGCCTCAGCCATGGGGGGAACAACACTGATCTGGGATGGGCACGACAACGGAGGTCGCCCAGTGCCGGCTGGGGTTTACTGCGTACGTGCCCGCGTGGGAAGCATCGTCTCCGACGAAAATGTGGTACTGCTCCGGTAGAGTGCGAAGCGTATTCCAGGGGCTGGAAGAGGCGCAACATGGCTGTGCTGTCGCATCAGCGGCGGTGCGTCCTATGCTCAAGAATTGCAAATCATTCGATAGATCGACAGCTCTGGCGGAAATGGCATGTGAGGCCGGCAATGAATAGATAGTGGGGGAAGGAGAAGAACCTCCATTTCCCCCAGCTTGAAAAAGGAGTCAACATGAACTGGACGGAGTTACTTAGGCACGAAGTCGAGTATACGTACAAGGTGACAGAAGATCTCTTGGATTTAGTGGATGATAACAAGCTCGATTGGAAGCCGTCTTCAGGCAGCAATTGGATGACCACTGGCAAGCTATTGAAGCACATCACGACATCCTGCGGCGCCTGTTTCCATGGCTTTGTCACTGGCGATTGGGCAATGCCTGGAGGCGCTGACGCAGGCGATTTATCGCCCGAAGATATGATGCCCTCAGCCGAAAAGCTTCCGACGGTGGGGAGTGTTGGAGAGGCAAAGGAGCTTTTGGCAAAAGACAAGCAAGTGGCACTTGCCATGCTGGGAGAGACCGATGAGCACAGCCTTGCCACCAAAGCCGTCTCCGCGCCATGGGACCAATCCGAGGTGATACTGGGCCTTCGTCTCCTCCAGATGATCGGTCATCTCAATCAGCATAAGGGCCAGTTGTTCTACTACCTGAAACTGCAAGGGAAACCGGTTCACACCGGTCATCTCTGGGGCATGTAACCCCGCCACTGGCAAGTGGGACTGATCCCGGATAATCGCGATTCTCGCCACCACAACCGGTGAGGAATCCGGGGATGTTTCATTCTCTCGTTTTACGGTCTCGGCCCAACGCTATGGCCAAAGATTAGGGATACAGAATCCCGTAGAGAAATCCCGGAACCGTAGCTCCACCACCTGTCATTGCGAGGAGACTAGCGACGAAGCAATCTCATCCGCCCATCGAGATCGCCGCGCTGTCGCTCGCGATGACCGGCTCCTCCACCTGTCATTGCGAGGAGGGTTCCGAAAGGGTAAAGCACTTCGCGGCCTGACCTGAAATATCTCGAAATCCGGACCAATCACTCTGTATTCTTGACACTGCCCCCACGGCGAACCGCCTGGTCGCCAAAGCGATCCCGTACCGTATCGAGTGCTTCTTGCAGGGCGAGGCTTTTCTCTGAACTATCATCCCAGAGAGAGAGCTGTGCGGGTCGTGGTGGGCCTAGGCCGCTCAGACCCACACCCAACAGTCGTACTGCGCGCCCGGATTTCCATGTTTTGTCAAAAAGGCCAATCACTGCTGCGCTGATGGAGGCATCCTGATCCGTAGAGTGTGGGAGTCTAATCTGGCGCGACAGAGTAGTGAAGTCAGACCAACGTAGTTTGAGCCTGACCGTGGTCCCGGCCAGATGCGCCTTCCTTGCACGACGCCCAACTCGGTCCGCAAGATCACGCAGTGTGCGCCGAAGTTCTTCCCCATCAGCCACATCGCGGGCAAATGTCACCTCCTGACTGATAGACTTGACCTCGTGGGTGGTAATCA
This sequence comes from Candidatus Fermentibacterota bacterium, assembly GCA_030620115.1. Classification (GTDB taxonomy): domain Bacteria; phylum JAFGKV01; class JAFGKV01; order JAFGKV01; family JAFGKV01; genus JAUXFG01. The sequence goes on along the minus strand of JAUXFG010000165.1, from coordinate 4,132 downwards.
CGGGCCGCGTGTCGAGACCACGAGCGTAACGCACGAACTGGGGACCCATCTGACCAAAATGATGCCCAAGGTCTCCCTCTGACCGTCGTGCGATATCGCCAATAGTGGTGATCCCGAGGTCCGCCAGTCGCTGCGCAGTCTTGGGGCCCACACCCCATAGCATGCGAATCGGCAATGGCGCAATGAAGGAGGCCTCCTTTCCAGGAGGAACCACCACGATAGCATTGGGCGGCTCACCCGCTTGGGCGGAGGATTTCCCTACGTCCGTGGCCATCTTGGCAACCAGTTTGTTGCTTGCCACACCGATGGAACACGGAAGACCCAGCTCATCTCTGACCATGGCCTGCAACTGTCGAGCGATTGATTCACCCGACTGAGTGAGGTGGGTCACATCCAGAAAGGCTTCATCAATAGAGATCTGCTCGGCCAGTGGAGTCAGCCGTCGCAGGCGTTCCATTACCTGGTCAGAGATTTCTTCATAGGAAGCATAATGCGTCGCGACAATCATCAATGACGGACACAGTCTCAGTGCCCGGGCCATGGGCATGGCCGAATGTATGCCCAGAAAACGCGCCGGATAGGAACAGGATGCCACGACACCGCGTGACTCGGGGCGACCGCCCACGGCAAAGGGTTTTCCCCGCAAAGAGGGGTTACGCAGTTCCTCCACCGCGCAGAAAAACGCATCCAGATCGAGATGAAGAATAGTGCGTGCAACAGCCAATGGGGCCCCTCGCATATGACTTTTGCCCTTCGCCGCAATGTCCGCGCCTTCTCTTTGCTGCCCAAGATGCATGGAGGGGGAGGAGAGGCAATCGTTTCATGGACCACAAAATTGTGGTGTGAGCGTTCAGGGGATCAAGGGAGATGGAATGGGAACCACAGATTGCACAGATTGGGAGAGGAGATTATGAGATTGGGAAGAAATGCTGAAGTGGATAGAGATTCTTCGCTTCTTGCAGTCGCTCAGAATGACAGGGATAGTGTGCAGAAGGGTGTGGTACTATGAGTGTCATTCTGAGGGAGCGGAGTGACCGAAGAATCTGGGTGGGGTCTGGGCGGATTTCGAACTGAAGGATTGAGGAATTGAATCCGGCAGCTGGCGGAAGCATCCAACGTCGAATGAGGGGAGGGAAACTGATAGCTCATAGCTTATATTGGATGTGACAACAGGTGTCATTCTGAGGGAGCGGAGTGATCGAAGAATCTGGGTGGGGAATGAGGGGAATTTCGAATGCTGTTTGATGCAGTAGCAACTCGGAGCTCGTGAGGGGAACGACATGGGATCATCAAGCCGATCCTTGATCATGCTTCTGATGGCAGCTGTCCTCCTTCTCTTTTCCTCAGATTCAGATGCCTTTGACGAGGTACTGCTCATTCCCTGGGGTTCCGGAGACGGTCGAGTCGCTCAGCGATGGGAGCCATCCGGGAGCTATGGTCCTACTGATTTCGAGGTCAGTCACAGCTCACCCGAGCGCGGGCAAGGCACATATCTCTCTCTTCTCGATAGTGAGCAGGATCTCGTGCAGGTTTTTGATCTCGTGTCAAAGAGCTTTATGAGTGCTTCGCCGATTCCTCGGGGCAGTGAGCGCCTGGCGCTCAAAGATGACCGGATTGTCGTGTGGGATGGGACCTGGATTCACGTAAGCAAGTGGGGAGAAGCGTTCCGATGCGCCCAACCCGGGATCTACCCTTTCCGGGTCGCAGAGCGCCTGGGCTGGCACCAAGACCACGTGGTGGTCTTTGATGAGAGCGGGAGGTGCTTTGAAGTGATCTTGGGTGAGAACCCACTTGATCCAGAAACAGTGCGCCGAATTGAAACTCCGCAACCATGCGTGACCAGATCCGGAAGAAACTCATTCGCCGTGACTGCAGGGGGAGAACATCTTTGTGACACCACGCACGATTCGGAACTGGGCGCCGTGGAATACCTCGGGGCTGTTGCCGGACTCCACCTTGTGCTCACCGAAGAAGTGCTTTCGGGCTCTCCAATCGAAGCGAGAGAGCTTCTTTTTGTATTCACTGGGGATGGCTTGCTGCGGAATGTGGTTCCCGTTCCATTTGTTTACTACTCCCTGTTCCCAAGAAGCTTCGGTGTATTCGGTGATTCTCTTTTCTGCTTCGTCTCCTCACCGCGCGGCCTGCATCTTCTTGTTGCCGATCCCCAGAGACTTGCCTCGGGCGATCTCTCCTTCCCTTTCTTCCCGGAAGAACCCTATCATTACAACTATCATGTTCCCCAGGCGCCACCCAAAAAGTGGGAAGGAGGCATGATGCAGGAGGATCCTGTCTCGAGGAGCGAGATGATGGCTACTGCCAGGGGTTATGTTGATCTCTTGTGGACTGCGAGCCTGGAGAACATCACCGAGGGGATTGAGCGAATGCCTGATGGGACTTATGTCCGTACTCCATCGTGGGTGACGGTTGGACCGAAGCAGAAAGTTCCGTACAAATGGGGAGGATTCACGAGTCTCTCGGAATTCGCGGACGGCGTCCTCGCCGGGAAGAAATGTGGCGATGACTACACGCAATCAATGGGTACCACTGATCTGTACTGCATCGGCGTTGACTGTTCCGGCTTGGTGAGCAGGTGTTGGGGCACGGAAACGAAGTACAAGAGCGCCACGATGCATCTGATCTCCAGCGAGCTCCCTTCGTTCCAGGACATGCGCAGGGGAGACGCGTTGAACAAGCCACATCACCATATTCGACTCTGTGCAGAGGACAATCCACCAGGAATGGTGCTCACCATGGAGGCCGGAGGAGATTGGAGAGTAAGCTATCATGCCCTCAAACTCACCAGCCTCACTTCCTATGTGCCCATACGTTTCGACCAGGTAATAGAGGAAGACCCCATTGGGCCGTTCGCGATCAGGGTAAAGGACTCGAGCCAGGTCCTTCCTGTCAGGCGGGGGCCCTCGACGGAGGAATCCGTCATCACCAATATCGCTCCTGCCGGGCAATTCGTGAGTACGTGTCACCACCACGGGTGGTATCACTTCCATGTTCCAACAGGAACTGGTACGTATGGAGGATGGGTCTATGGCGATACGATGAGCGCGACCGCCTCCCTCGAAGGAAGCCAGGAGACCCCAATTGCCTATATTGTCGCTCAAGCCCTCAATGCACGCGTAGGCCCCGGCATGGGCTACGCATATGTGACCACGGTGAGCGAGGGGCAGCAGTTTGCCATCCTTGGGAGCGCAGGGCAGTGGTATGAACTTCAGATAGCCAATATCCCTGGCCATGAGACGGGTTGGGTATGGACGGGGGCATCGGGGCTCGACCTAGACGTGGAGGCCGGTGGTCCCAAAGATGGGTACGGAGCTGGGGTTATCTCTCTTTCCTACCCATGTGAGCTGAACGAACAGGAAACCAGGCTATGCACCCTGCAGATCTCCAACACAGGATGCTGCAGTTGGGACGAATCGACCCTGCTCCGGACCACTGTTCCTCGAGAAAGGAGCAGCTTGTTCGCGGCGCAGGGGTGGATCGATTCGTCAACCATCGCTGCGGTCGGTGTTCATGTACTTCCTTATCAGACACACGTTTTGTCCTTTGCGGTGCAGGCCCCCTGCGTAGCGGCAGATACGATTCTTGCAGAATATCTTGGCTTTGAGCAGGCAGGATTCTGCTGGTTCGGCGACTCGAACCAGATGGGGCCTCCAGACAGCGCCATCGCGCTGTCTATTCTTGTTCGAGATGTGGGAATTCCGGCGCCGCCTGTCATCGATCCAGGAAGCGTTGCAGTGCATTCTGGTGCGCTCACATTCTCATGGGCTGTGGTGAATGGAGCCATCTACTACGGCATCTTTCGGGGAGAGATGGGAAGCAGTCTTGATCCCGTTCTGGTCACCACCACAGCCGACCAGAGTTTCACCAGCGCGTACGGAGTCGGTGATCCGGGCAGGAACATCTATTATCATGTCCGTGCCTATGCCCCTGCGGATTCATCCGCATTATCAAACGCCGTGGGCGAATTCGATTATGCGGGCATTTCCTCTCGGGCCAAGTGAGGCTATCATTCAGACACATAGGATGTCTATTCATTCTTCATCGGAATCGGGGTCGCTATCGACATCGGTATCATCATAAATCCCCACTAAATCTATAGATTTAGTGGGGATTTATG
>JAUXFG010000193.1 GCA_030620115.1 Candidatus Fermentibacterota bacterium | reverse complement strand
GGCCGCCTCCGTCCCGAAACGGTCTTCAAGCTCCGTCTGCGATCGGGGGTAGTCTTCCATGTCGGAACACTACATATTGGGGCTACTGGAGTCAAGTAGATACCCCAGTTAAACCAATTGGTACCTTTGATGGTCAAACTGTGCGGTATGAGAGAGAATGCAGATGTTTCAGGATAGGCCGGGAAGTACTTTACACTATCGGAACCCTCCTCGCAATGACTGAGGATGGAGCTGGTCATCGCGAGCGACAGCGCGGCGATCTCGATGAGCGGATGAGATTGCTTCGTCGCAGTACTCCTCGCAATGACTGAGGGTGGCACCACGGTTCCGGGATTTCTCTGCGGAATCTTGTATCCCTATCGTGAGACGCAGCGATAGGCCGAGACCGCAAAACGAGAAAATGATACTTCTCAATTTCAACTTAGGAGGATGCGCATGCGATCGCTGATCTATCTCTTGGCGTTGGTTTCTGCCACGCAGGCCTACGAGCTTCACATGAACTGCGGTGGGGGCGCGTTCGTCTCACCGGATGGCGTTTCGTTTGTCGGCGACGCGGCGTATACCCCGGGTCAGGCGGGTTTTATAGGGGGAAGAATAGTACCGCACAATCATTATCCTATCGGCGGTACCGACATGCCTATGCTCTATGAATCCTGGCGTTGCCAGTTCGATGAGTTCGTGGCGGATGTTCCTCCAGGTGATTATGTGCTCACGCTCCATTTCGCGGAGATCGAACGACATGGTCCCGATCTGCGTGTACTCAGCATCCACGCTGAGGATATGGCGCTCCTCGATTCACTGGATGTGTTTGATGTGGCGAATCATGGATACGCATTGAGACTCCGGTTTCCGGTGGCTACCACCGATGGTCATCTGAATGTCCAAGTCCTACCTCTCGTCGGAGACAACCTGCTGGAAGGCATCGAGATTGTATCATGGGAGCCGGATTCGTCGGCCCCGGCGGCGCCATCCGTCTTTGTTGCCCGGGGAAGCTACGGCGTCGGTTTGCTCACCTGGCATTTCCCCCAGGAGGCTGATTTCGCCGGCGTTCTGGTCTACCGTACGTCGGCACTGGAGCCCGAAACGTGCCTGACCGAGCGGCCCGTTCCACTCCCCCTATTCCTTGATTACGGCCTGGCGCCAGGCGGCACGGCATCCTACGCAGTGACCAGCGTTGATGTATTCGGCAATGAGAGTAATGCTACCCCATGGGAGGAGGTGACGGCTCTCCGCTTGGAGGACTCGCCCTTGCCTGTGTATCGGATCGAGGTGGATCCTGAAGCATTGGCCACACTCCAGGCTGATCCTCAGACCGATGAGTACGTGGACGCCGTGTTTTGGGGAGAGGATACACTGTATTCGCCGGTGGGGATGCGATACCGGGGGAATATTTCGCGATTCATGAGCAAGAAATCGTATAAGATCCGCTTGGATGACGGCGATACCTTTCAAGGCGTAGATCGGGTTAACTGCAACGCCGATTTTGTGGATTGGTCTCTTATCCGCAGCAAGCTCTGCTATGATCTTTTTGATCTTACGGGTATCCGGCCTCCTTGGGCGCGGCATTCACATTTCCACCTGAACGAGGAGTTCGCCGGCGTGTATCTCCATCTGGAGCAGCTCGATGAACGATTCCTCGTGCGAACAGGGCGTGATCCCGGCGCCAGCATCTACAAGTGCTTTGGAGCGCTCGATCTGTTGCCATCAGAGGATGATTACAGGCGCCACTATGAGAAAGAAACCAACGAAGATCTTGGCTACGATGATCTCATGGAGTTCATCGAAACGATCAATCTGACCTCGGCTGACGCCCTGGGCCCGGCGCTCCTGCAGATCCTCGATGTTGCCTCATACCTCAAGTACTACGCCGTCATCGTGGCAACGTCCAATGTTGATTTCACTACCCATAACTACTACCTGATCCATGATCTCGAGGATGACATGTGGGAAGTCGTCCCGTGGGATATGGACCACACATTCGGTATCAGCGGCGCATTTGATCCGGATATGGAGTTCGACAGCCCCATCGATCTTGGCAGTTCACAGAGTCCGCAGTGCATCGGCGGGCCCAATGTGCTCCTGGACAAGATTCTCCAGATTCCAGCATTTCGTCGCTTCTACTGCGATGAGCTGTCGCGACTTCTCGAGAACGAGTTCTCACCGGAGCCCATGGAATGCCAAATCGACTCGCTCCACGGGGCTATCGCACACGATGCGCGGCTGGATATCATGAAGCTCGGCAGAGAGGACAATGCACTCTTCGAAGGTTCCGACGCGGAACTGAAGGAGTTCGTCGTGCAGAGGTGTGTTTTTCTCTTGGGCGAGATCTCCGCGTATGCACCGGAGGAATCGTTGTTTGTATTCATCAACGAAGTGCAAGCCAGGAATGATACCACTATCGCAGACGAATACGGTGAATTCGATCCGTGGATGGAGCTCTACAATAACAGCCCAGGGCCAGTGGATATCAGTGGGTGGACGCTTGGGAGCGGCGGTGAGGAGTGGACTATTCCCGACACGAGCATCTCTCCCGGAGGTTTTGTCCTTGTGTGGCTCGATGGTGAACCATCACAGGGAGCCATGCATAGCACCTGGGCGTTAGGAGCAGAGGAGGCCCAGGTGGCTCTTCGAATCACCAGCGGCGCGTACCAGGATAGCATGACCATTCCGTTGGCAGCCGACGACCGGTCATTCGGCAGGTATCCCGATGCGAGCTCCTCCTTGACATTCCTGCCCTCTCCCTCTCCGGGAGCATCAAATGGCACACCAGGAGGGAGCGCTCCGGAGATCTCGGGTGTGGAGCGCGATCCCCAGTGGCCCCGCCCCTATGAGCCAGTCTTGATCACGGCCCGCGCGATTGATCCTGAAGGCGATGATTTCCTGGTTGACCTGTTCGTTGATGTGGGGCCGGGGTTTGCGCCCATCCCCATGCATGACGATGGCCATCATGGGGATCATGCTGCCCATGATGGGATCTTTGCCACGACGATTCCGGGGCAGCCCGGCGGGACACGGGTCAAATATGTCGTGGTGGCCACGGATGCGGCGGGGAATATGGGCATGGAGCCGACCTTTACCCAATCGTTCGTGTACCTAGTTGGCTGGCAGCCTCCCCCTGTGGTGCTCAATGAATTCATGGCGAGCAATACCACCACGCTTGCCGATGAGCTTGGCGAGTATGACGATTGGATCGAGCTCCACAATATGGGGCCGGTACCGGTGCCCCTCACACACATGTATCTCACCGACGACCTTGCGGAGCCGATGAAATGGGCGTTTCCGGATACGACCATAGAGCCCGGCGGCTTCTTCCTGGTGTGGGCGGACGATGACGAGGAACAGGGGCCGACCCATGCGTCGTTCAAGCTCTCGGCGGACGGAGAGGAGCTGGGTCTATTCTTTCGCATCCCCTCGGACATTGTCCCGCTGGATACGATCAGCTTCGGCCCCCAGAACGAGGATCAGTCGTGGGGTCGATACCCGGATGGAACGGGTCCGTGGGGCGCGACGCAAGCTCCGACCCCGGGCGGCCACAACTCTGGCCTGGGAAGCGAGAATTCTGGTTCACCAACTTTGCCCATGTGCCTCACATTGGGCGATGTGACCCCGAACCCAACCGCAGGTCGATGTACGGTGACCTTGGGACTTCCCCAGGGCGGCTACGGAGAGCTGGTGATCTACGATCTCCATGGCCGGGCGTGCGAGCATGTCTGGGAAGGCGATCTCGATGCAGGCTGGCATCAACTGCCCATTTCCCCATCGCTCCCCAGCGGCAGCTACCTCATAAGTGCTCACGGCGAGATCGGCACACAGTACACCAGGCTGGTAGTCCTCAAATGAATCTGTCATCCTAGCCCGGACTTCTCACCAGTGTCTTGCTGTGATCCCGCGTCGGCCGCGGGACAGAGGATACGCCTGCGGGACAGCCGCAACCACCTTCGCTGCTTCGCGAGGAAACCCGGTGAGAAAAGCGGGCTAAGCGGCTTGACAGTCGCGGAGTCTTGCCTTACTTTATGGTAAGGAAAATCGAGCTAGTAAGGAGGCACTTCAAATGGCTCTCGCAACACTCACAAGCAAAGGACAGATTACGATACCCAAAGTTGTGCGGGATTCCCTACACCTGCACACTGGAGATAAGGTTGAATTTGTCATCACAGAAGACGGGAATGCGTTCCTCATGCCTGTCACGAAGAGGGTCGATGATGTTTTCGGCAGGCTCCACAAGCCTGGAAGAAAGCCAATTTCCGTGGAAAAGATCGACTCGATGATAAAGCAGAAGATGCAGGCAACGTTCAGATGAAAGCCATTGACACGAATATCCTGGTTCGCTTTCTGGTGAGAGACGACGAGCAGCAGGCAGAGTCCGTCTACAAAAGATTCAAGAAGGCCGAAGCCGACAAGGAAGTCCTGCTCGTGCCCTTGCTTGTAGTCCTCGAGACAGTCTGGGTTCTGGAGTCTGTTTATGAAATTCCCAGAAAGGAGATACTGGATTCCCTAGAAGATCTTGTACTGATGCCGATTCTTGAATTCGAGACACTGGCGACTATTCAGGGCTTTGTCTCTTCTGCACGAGGAACCAATATGGACCTTACTGACATTCTCATCGGGCATTCTGCGAAACTGTCAGGCTGTGAATGCATTATCACATTTGATAAGAAGGCGTCGAAGTCCGAGTGGTTCGAGCTCCTCAAAGAAGAGGCATGACGAGGAGAATCGGTGTGAAACCGCTCTTATGTGCCGAAGAAGACGAACAGATTCCATGTTTGCCACCCCAACGAGTCCTTCTGCTCTCCTGCCTTCTCCATGCAAGGCCAACAGATTCCTGCCGGGGCGGGATTTGGATTATTGGTGAACCTCTGAACCCGTGAGGTTACCATGATGCTCTCTTTTCACTTGCTTGCAGAAGCTCTCTGACGCACCTTTGTGTCGAATTAGAGAGCATACCCTTCGTGGTCGAACACAGAGGAGGCGAGGGATGGGACCTCAGGCAAGCCAAGGTTTATTCTTCAACACCAAGGTGGCAAAGGTGACCTTGGTCAAAGTGCCGGACAAGCCGGGCATTGCTGCGGATATATTTGGTGCTCTGGGAGCGCGCAATGTCGAAGTGGAACTCGTGGTCAATACTTCCGTGGAGCCAGGTCTGGCCGATGTGGCATTCGTGGTTGCCGAAAGCACGATCCCCGTGGTGAAGGAAGCAATGAAGGAATTAGTGCGGAAGTTGGGCGGCGAGGATATCAAGGTCGATCGTGAGGTGGGAACGATTTCCATCAGAGCCTCGGAGGCCGGCCCGAAAGTGACACCGAAACAGATGTTTGTCGCATTGGCCAAGGCGGGAATCAATATCGAGATGATCAGCTCATCGCTTTGGGGGATCACCTGCGTGATTCGGCAGGATCGCCTGGAGGATGCAATGAAGGCCATTCAGGAGGATTGACCTTCGCTGCTCGCCAGCCTTCTCCGGCAGCACCCGACATGAGTATATCCGCTTGGTTTATGAATGGCGCCGTGTCCCACGTTCGTGGAGCATGGCGGATGTGGTGTGCTTTTGGATTCCTCCTCCCGGCAATGGCCATGGCAAACCCTGTGGGTACCATGTCTCTGCCCTCGGATTCCCTGTCTTTTCTCCCCTTCGATTCGCTGAAGACGCTCTCTGGTTCGTGGAGAATCGATATCTACCGGGATGGAGCACTGCTCGTGCTCAGCAAGGGGGATTTCCCGGTGAGGAACTACCTCTGTGCCGTGGGGAACGATACCATTGGGAAGCCCACGCCTCATGGGGAATTCAAGATACTCGGCAAGATCAAAGATCCACCGATGTACTGGAGGAATGGCACGCGGATTCCTCCAGGGGACTGGCGGAACTCATATGGCCCGCGTTGGCTTTCCTTGGGCACGGCAAAGAGGGGAACCTACCAACGATATGGTATACATGGCACAAATGCTCCCCATTCCATCGGGAAGCACATTTCCTCTGGATGTATCCGACTGTATAACGAAGACGTCATCGAATTGTTCGATCTCGTACCCGAGGGCACGCGGGTGCATATCCACTAATCTGTTGCTTTCTATTACCACACAATCCGCATCAGAAACCCTGCGTTTCGGATCAAAGATTGCGAAGCTCCTCAAGGATACCGATGTGGTGTTCCTGCAGGGAACACTGGGTTCCGGGAAAACAGTGCTTGTGAAGGGCATTGCACGGGGGCTGAGCGTTCCAGAAGACGAAGAGGTTCTGAGCCCCAGCTACACGATCCTTCGGTCGTACATGGGATCTATTCCCGTCCATCATATGGACCTCTACAGGCTCACTCGGCCCGCGGAGGCGGCGGAGCTGACGGCAATGACGCCAGAAGGCCTGCTTCTGGTGGAATGGCCTGAACGGGGCACAGGCTATCTTCCCGAAGCAACATGGATCCTGGAGATTTCGATGCTCTCTCAGCAGGAGCGGCGCATTGTCATCGCTCGGGCGCCGTGCGCCCTCTCGGGGGAGGAATGGGGGGATGGGGGGATGGGGAAGAAGATAGCGTTCAGCGTT
>JAUXFG010000249.1 GCA_030620115.1 Candidatus Fermentibacterota bacterium | reverse complement strand
GGCCACCTCGTCAACGAATCTCTTGTCATGGCAGTCGATCACCAGGGCGCCACAGCGATCCTGTTGTCCGGAATTCATGCGACGCAGATTGTCCGCAAGCTCCTTCTTGAGCCAGTCCGGGGCCATTTCCACTGCGGATTGCGCGGTTTCCGTAAGCGGCTGCGCCACGCTTGTTCCATCCTGGAGCGAGCCTTCCTCCGCATCAAAGTAGACCCAGGCGCTTTTCCGCGCAGGCACTATCTTCCAAGCCTTTGCCGAGTCCGCCGGAACCCAGAGCGTATCTGCCCGCTCCATCTCCTTCGAAACGGGCGCAGGCATTTTTGTGCGCGAGACGCCGATTTTTCGTGCAGGTTCGCTTCCCACGCAGAGAGGCTGCTCCTTCGGCTCTACGGTGACGCCTCTGGTTTCATGGGCCCGCAAGCTTTCAACCTGCAACGGGAGCACAAGGATAAGAGCGGCCGTTGCGAGACATCGTCCAAAGCTGTTCTGCATTCTTTCCTCCTCTTTCGGTAACTTCTCAATGAATCCGCGCAATATCGGAGAAATCCCCTCACCGAGCCATAGGCTCTATGAGCCGGTGGCCTCGATCCCCCTTTGCAAAGGGGGAGAAGGTCGGATGCTCGGACTTGTTGAGAAGTTACCTCTTTCGAAGCAATCATCAAATGTGTATTCCCGGCGCCCCAGGAGTCATTCCTGAACGACTTCTTGGATATTTCAGGACAGGTCCTTCGACTGAGCTCAGGACAGGCCGGGAAGTGGTTTACACTTTCGGAACCCTCCTTGTAATGATTGAGGCCCCGGAAGTCATCGCGAGCAACAGCGCGGCGATCCCGCGTACCGCGCGGGATTGCTTCGTCGTTACCCTCCTCGCAATGACAGAGGGTGGGGTCATGGTTCTGGGATCTCTCAATGGAGATATTGAATTCCTATCGTGAGCCGCAGCGCGAGACCGAGATCGTAAAACGAGAGAATGAAACATCCCCGACTTCTTGGCAATTGCGGTATGGTGCGTGATCATCTCAAGAATTCCTCGTGGGAGTTTGTGCCGGGATATGGTGTGTTGTGGTTAGAGATTTTACTTGGAATCGACGAAGCTCCCGCAGAGGCTCCCGATGAAGTTCTGGGTCAGGCAATCACCGGGCTAGGTCAGATCGACGAGAGAGAGGAATTGTTTGCCGGCGAGTTGTTTGACGACACCCTTGAGCTCGAGCTGAAGGAGCCTCGCAAGGAGGAGACCGGAGGAGTCGCCGGTGAGTGAACAGAGTGTATCGATGTGGATCGGGTCGGTGCCCAACATGCGCAGCAGGTTCTCCTCGCCGGTGTCTAACTTCGGCATTGTCATTTTCTCGGGTTTCTGGCCGTGCGTGAGCAAGGGTTCACCCATGGCGGCAAGCACATCATCGGCATCTTCGACCAGAGCCGCTCCCTGTTTCAGAAGACTGTGAGGGCCCTTACTGATACGGGCATTGATGGGCCCAGGCACAGCCATGACTTCCTTGCCCTGTTCAAGGGCACGACCGGCCGTGATGAGCGCTCCGCTCCTCTCCCCGGCCTGCACGACCACCACGCCCATGGAGAGTCCGGCGATGATCCGGTTGCGACGAGGGAAGTGGCGCGGGCTCGGGCTTGTGCCCGGCGGGAACTCGCTCACCACGGCTCCTGAGGCGATCACCGCCTCCATGAGCTTCCTGTTCTCGGGCGGATAGGCGACATCCGGACCGCAGCCAAGCACTGCAATCGTCCGCCCGTCTGCGTCCAATGCGCCCTTGTGGGCCATGCTATCAATACCCCGAGCCAGACCACTGACCACGGTGAGGCCGGCTCTTGCGAGGCCGGAGCCGAGGTCATATGCCACTTTCTTCCCATAATCGGTGGCGGCCCGGGCACCCACAATGGCAACGGAACGCGAGTCCCCGGAGACCAGGGCTCCCCTCGTATACAGAATGACCGGTGGGGTGAAAATATTGCGTAGAGGCTCGGGATAGTCGGAATCCCAGAGCGTGTACAAGCGGTAGTCACCATGCCGGAGCGCGGCGAGCTGTTTCTCCATCAATGATGTTCTTGCCGCACGAAGAGCCTGCTGGATGCCCGCTTTTTCCATGCCAAGCAGGGCGGCCAGTTGTGCGGGCGAAGACTGGATCACGTCTTGGGGGCTTCCCAGACGCTGGACGAGCATGGCGATCTTCTGATCCCCCACACCAGGCAGGCGCGACAGCACGAGCCATGCCTCGAGCTCGCCGGGGTCTATACCGGCAGTGGGTCGGCTTTCGCGGTTCTCCATCGTTCCAAGAGCCGTTGAAGCACGAGTTCAGGATCCTTCTTGGTAAGCCACCCGGGAATCGTGTCCTCGGGAGCCACATCAGACGCCGGCGCTCTCATGGGACAGACTACCCACGGTTTGGAGGCCAATCCGCTCCCATATCTCGCAAGTTCATCCTTCACGATTTCGATCTCGTCGTGTGCCGGAGCATCTCCCCGGACCACGATCACAATAAGAGCTGCTCGCTCTGCATGCGCCAGGAAATGGTTGCCCAATCCTTTGCCCTCAAAGGATCCTTGCACAAGCCCGGGCAGCTCAGCCACCACCACAGGCTCGAATCTTTTCGTGAGGAGTGCGCCGAGCATGGGTGTGGTGGAGGTAAAGGGCCAGTCCTCGATCCTTGGTTTCGCGCTGGTCATAGCGGCAAGGAAGGTGGATCGTCCCGCGTTTGGCGGACCCACTAACGCGATGTCCACCAAAAGCTTGAGCCGCAACGTGATCTCACGCACTTCCCCAGGCCTCCCCTCCCCGGCCTCACGAGGACAGCGATTGGTGGAAGTGGTCATTCGGGCATTCCCCACGCCGCCGCTCCCCCCACCGGCGACTACAAGCTGTTCATCGTCAGCAAGAAGATCCTTCAGGATCTGCCCTGATGTGCTATCTTCCACCACCGTACCTGGCGGCGCTTCGATGAACAGATCAGTCCCGTTCTTGCCATGCAGTCTGTTGGAGCTGCCAGATTTGCCGGGCCCCGCGACCCAGCGGTTCCTTCCTGCGAGATGGGACAAGTCGTAGAGCTGGGGATTCGTCCGCACCAAGACATCCCCGCCTCTGCCTCCGTCGCCGCCATCAGGGCCACCGCGCGGGACATACTTCTCCTGCCGGAGACTGGCGGAGCCCGGCCCGCCACCGCCTGCCTGGGCAGACAGATGGACCAGGTCTACGAGGGCTCTGGGGATTCTTCGCCTCACTGAGGGTTACCCGTTCTTCCGGGGAGTGCTCTTGGCAGTGTCTTTCTTTGATGTACTCTTGGCGGAGCCGGCGCCCTCGGCGGAGCTTTTCGCAGAGCTCACGGGAGAGGACGTACTCTCGCCGCTTTCCTTCTTGGCTTGCTGCTTGTACGCTTCACTCCGGTAATCAGTGATGTAGAAACCCGAACCTTTGAAAATCAATCCTCCCCCGACGCCAAAAAGCCGTTCCACGGAACCGGTGCAAACGGGGCATGTGTCCAGGGGAGCGTCCTTGATCGATTGGAACTTCTCGAACTTGTGACCACAGTCTTTGCACACATACTCATACGTGGGCATGGGCGTCTTCCTCTCTCCAGCTTGGCATCAGAAAAGATTGCTCTTGGGTACGGATTGCCTGAAACAACCTTGCTCGTCCGATGGCCTTTGGGATACTCTTCTTGTGCGATCTTGCATCAATGGCTGCACAATAAACATCTATTCCCGGACTGGGCCAATGAGAACCCAGCCCGGGAATTCGTCGTTCTCCCGTTAGAAATAGGATGTGAGGAGATATCGAGTCAATGGTAGATCACGAAGAGTTTCCCTTACTTCCAGTGGCCCGGAACCCACTTGTGGCCACGACGGGTATGCTTCCAGTGGCCCGAAACCCAGACCTTGCCGGGGCGCGCCTTTTGCCAATGGCCCTGTTTCCACACGTATTTGCCGCCGATATATTCATGGTGGCCCGGAACCCAGACTATGTTCTGTCCGGGCGGGCGAGGAGGCTTGTCTACAGTGGGCGCCGCAGGGGGCGCGTTCTGCACATATGCCCCCCCCGAGCACGCAGGAAGGAACGCCGTGGTTACGGCAACAAGAACTCCTAGAACAACCACTCTTCTGAGCATCTCTACCTCCTTTGGCGAGGAACGCGCTTCGCTCTTGTTGTGGCCTCTCTCTTTGGGTCTGACACAAAGCTCATCTTGGGGTTGACCGTGACCTCTCGTTGACGGAATGGCCGGTC
>JAUXFG010000084.1 GCA_030620115.1 Candidatus Fermentibacterota bacterium | reverse complement strand
GGAGGCGATCCTGGCGCCGGAAGAAGAGCCCGCGGCAGCCGAGACTCCCTTCTCTTCCCAGGGGCTCGCGCCGGGGCCATACCTTATTTCACTCCAAGCGCTGGGCTGCGCGTCTGCTACATTGGCGATTGAACTCAAGACAGCCTGCGAGCAACACGCCGTGGTGAGACTCTATCACGAAGCCCAGGTCGGCGATGAGTTCCTGCACATCCCTGCCGGCAGATTCCAATTCGGCGGAGACCCAGGAGCGCCAGGCGCCAGCTTCCCCCGGGAGCGGATGGTAGGGGACATATGTATGTCGCGCCTTCCTGTCACCTTCCGTCAGTACTGCCAATTCCTCAACGAAATTGTTGACGAAGAAGCCGATATTGAATCGCTCTTGCCAAAGGACGAAGAGGGAACCTCCCTGGTGATGAGGACTTCCCAGGATGAGCATCTCCCCATTCCTTCGAGATTGGTCATCGCCGGCGGCGTCAGGTATCGAGGCAATTTCGAGCTGGAGCTCCCCGTCATCGGCGTGTCATGGGAAGCGGCATCACGGTATTGCCAATGGCAAAGCGAGAGGGAGCGAAGACCCTATCGCCTCCCCAATGAGGTGGAGTGGGAAAAGGCCGCCCGGGGCGCACAAGGAAGGATCTATCCGTGGGGCAATGCCTTCCATCCTCGTCTCTGCAGAATGCGAGACTCTCGCCGCGGCCCGCCAGGGTTGGAACCTGTAGGCGTATTCGATGGGGATATTTCCCCGTATGGCGTGAGAGATATGGCCGGCGGGATATCAGAGTGGTGCCATGATCTCGAAGCAGGCCTCGCCCGGCTGAGAGTGGTTCGAGGAGGATCCTGGATTGCCGGCGCTGATCAGTGCAGAGCCGCCGCACGGCAAGCGCTCCCCCAAGGCTGGCACGGCCTCTGGGTTGGCTTCCGGCTTTGCTTCAGTCTGCCGGAAAGCTGATGCCTGAAGAATCCGCCAAGGGCTTTCCGTCACTGACCGCAATAGTGCCCTCACACAACGGAGGCGAGCTGATTCTGTCCTGTGTAGAGACGCTCCTGTCGCAGCTCCAGCAAGATGATTCTCTGGTCGTAGTGGATAATGGCTCCCGGGATGGTTCAGCAGATCAGCTCTCACGGATTTTTGGCGAACATCTCAAGATCCTCCACAGCCGCCGAGCCTTGGGTTTCGCACGGGCATGCAACCGAGGCGCCGAGGCCGCGACCACGGACCTTCTTCTCTTCGTGAATCAGGATCTTATGCCGGATCCTGGCTGTCTCGACACCTTGCGTCGTGAGGCGATGAGGTATCAGCCTGCCATCTTGGGTGTCAAGCTGCTTGGCCCGGAGGGAAGAATCATCCAGCATCTCGGTGGAATCATACTGGCCAACGGCATGACAAGGCATCGGGGAAGACACGAGCAAGATATGCTGGCCATGGAAGATGACCTTCTTCGTTGCGACTATGTCACCGGTGCGCTCTTTCTCGTCCGGCGACACATCCTCGAGCAGCTCGGTGGCTTTGACGTTCGATTCAGTCCTGCCTACTTTGAAGAGGCCGATTTCTGCGTGCGGGCGGCGAACACGGGAGTCATGTCATTGGTCATTCCGTGGGCTTCGGCTCGACATTTTGAAGCGCAGACCTCGGGTCCGGAGAGCCTACAGTACCACTTCAGGTATCAGAGGAACAGGTTGAGATTTGTACTGAAGCACTATACGACGGCCGCACTGAAGGATATCTTCCTTCCTGCGGAGAAGGCATGGTACGGATCCGCCTTGTCCTCTCACGCGCGTCGCGGCGCCCGTTTGGCACGTGCCGCGACCATAGTTGAGATGCCACGGTGGCTCGTGCAAAGACTGAGAGAACCACCGACATTTGTGCCTCAGGAGGTGATGAGGTGAAAATCGCCGTTCTGGGAATGGGACCGCTCCCGGGCCAGGATGCCAGTAGAGTGCATGCCCCGGGGCTTCGGACCGCTCAATTCGTGAGAGGATTGTTGGCGGGGAAACACGATGTCTCTCTGGCGCTACGTCTCTACGAGAACGCTGATGCTGATCCGTCAGCTCCATTGCCGCCGGATATGAAATCCATCACATATGCTGCGTTGAGCGATGAAGAGTTCATGACCGGACCAAGGCTTGCCAAGCTGCTCGACGAATGGAAACCTCGCGCCATCGTGGCGGTGACCTTTCTTCCGGCCTTCCGTGCGGTTCAAGTTGCCTACGATCTGCCGGTGTGGGCCGATCTTTTTGGGGACCCCCTAGCAGAAGGCCAGGCAAAAGCCGCGCTTTTGGGCGAGGACGAGACCATTCAGCATCACTACGACATGCTGACACCCATTCTCGAACGAGGCGACCGCTTTTCCGCAGTGAGCCGGGCACAATCGTCGGCATTGGAAGGGCAGTTGGCCATGTCCGGCCGGATGAGTCGGAGAACGGCGTACTACCGGATGACTCAAACGATCCCCTGCAGTCTCGATCCAGCCATCACGCCCTTGGAGAACGATCCATTGCGCGGAGAGCTTGTGCCGGAGGATTCTTTCGTGGTCCTGTGGTCAGGCGGATTCAACACATGGTGCGATGTCGACACTCTCTTTCTTGGGATCGAGAAGGCCATGGCCCGCACCAACAAGATGCATTTTGTCGCCACCGGCGGTGATCTGGGAGAGCAGGACACGTCGACGTATCTGCATTTTACCCGACTCGTTGAGCATTCCAACTTCAAGGAACGATTCCATCTGCAAGGTTGGGTCCCCTATTCATCACTCATGCAGTACTATGCCTTGGCCGACGTGGCGGTGAATTCAGATCGGAGCCTTCTGGAAGTACGCTTGGGAACCAAGACTCGATTCATGGAATGGATTGCGTGTCGCGTACCCATCATAACCTCCAGGCTGTCGGAACTCAGCCGCGAACTCGAACGATCCAAGGGTGCGCTTGCGTTTCCGCCCGGAGATGCGGAGGCCCTCTCCTCACACCTGCTCTGGGCATCGTCACACCCTGAAGAGCTCAAGAAAATGGCGGCCAAAGCCTATGCGCATGCAAGCAATCGATTCAATGTCGAACATACGACGCGTGCGTTGGTCCAGTGGGCCAGGCGACCTCGGCGTTCGCCTGACTGGCGTTCTCATATTTCCTTGGCTTCCGACTCCCGACAAAAGGTGACACGGGAGTTGGAGCTCACGAGGAACCATGCCGGCAATCTCGAGAAGCACATCGAGGAGCTCAAAGAGGCCGTTATTGGAGCCCGGCATACCGGTGATCTGGCCCAGCAGGAAACAAGAAAACTCGATGAACTCCTTGCGCAGGAACGACAGCAATCCGCAGAGCTGGGACAGGATATCTCGAAGCTCGTCATCGATAGGGACCACTGGAAAAACCAATTCCAGGCACAAGAAAAACTCTTCACGCAGCTCCGGGAAGGGTTGGAGCAACAGATCGCACAGCAGAAGGAACTCATCGACGAGGTGAGCAAACAGCTCCGGTATTGGGAGGGCGTCGTCAGGAAACGAGACACGAAGATCTCCGATCTGGAGCACAAGATCACCGAGATGCATCGAGAATTCGCGGAATTCAAAGCCATGGCCAACTCCCAGAGCCAAGAACTCTCACGTCTGGGATCGGAGCTTACCGCCAGAGGCGAACAAGTGGCCGAGCTCAAGGCGTGGGGTGAGAAGGTTCGTTCCACTATTCCCTACCGCCTCTACAACCTTGTAAGAAGACATCCCGAGGAATGAGCGCATCACGCGTAGGGGTGGTGACCGTTACCTACAATGGATTGGATCATCTCCGATCGTTTGTGCCTGCGCTGCAGAGGAACACACAGGACTATGCCCAAGGGATCCGGCTCCTCGTGGTGGACAATGCATCCACCGACGGAACCGAAGAATGGTTGAAGTCGCAGAGTATCGAGTATCTCCCCCTCAAGGAGAACTGCGGTTTTGCCAAGCCTAATAACATTGGGGTCGCGCATCTTGCTGACTGCCAATACGTTGCTCTCCTGAACAATGACACAGAGGTGCAGCCCCTCTGGCTCGAGCCGCTCTTGGAGACGCTGGAAAACGATCCGGAAATCGTGGCTGCAGGTTCAGTCCTGTTGGATTGGTCGGGGGAGAAGCTCGATTTCGCCGGTGGGGAGGTCTCGTTCTCGGGCCATGCCCACCACAAGAATCAAGGGCAACCATTGAGCGAACTAGAAGAGGCATCCCGGGAGGTACTTTTTCTCTGCGGGGGAGCCATGCTGGTAAGGAAGGAGCTCTACCTCGGATTAGGGGGCTTCGATGAGGATTTCTTTGCTTACTTCGAGGACATTGATCTTGGATGGAGAAGCTGGTTGGCGGGATACAAGATGGTGCTTGTGCCTCGCTCGCGTGTGCACCACAGGCATCAGGGCACGGCAAAACGGCTCCCCTTCCCGCCGAGGATGAGGCTTTACGAACGAAATGCACTCTGCACCATTCTCAAGAACTACTCCGAGGGGCATCTCTGGACTGCCCTGGCGGCATCTCTATGGGCCGTGTTCGCTCGCGCCAGTGCATACTCCTCATTTGACTATTCCGGGTTCCTGCCAAGCGATCCTCTCCCCGAAACACCACCCCCGGAGGGGCACTACCCCATCAGCGATCTTTCCGCCGCCCAACTCTTGGCACTAGAAGACATGGCGGAGAATTGGGAGCTTTGGATGGGGAAACGAGCGGCGATACAGGCCATGCGCCGCCGGGATGACCGCGACATCCTCCCCCTATTTGGCGACTATGCCATACCGCCACTCTTAGGCGATAAGAACTATGCGATTGCGCACAAAATTATCATGAAGGCCATGGGCATTGAGCATCTTGGGTTCGGGGGCGAGCCATGACCCCCGACGTCACTATCGCGGTTCCCACGCACAATGGGCTCTCTCTTCTGAAGCAATCAGTGCCTACATATCTACAAACCGAGTATCCAAAGGAAAAACTCCACTTCACCATCGTAGACAATGCCTCATCAGACGGCACTGATCGCTGGCTCAACACGAAGCATCCGAAGATCAATCATCTTCTCCTTGATCGGAATACGGGATTTGCGATGGCCTGCAACCGAGGTGCTCGCGCGGCGGAATCACCGTATGTGGCATTTCTCAACAACGATCTCAAGGTCGACCCAGGCTGGCTCACGCCGCTGGTACATGCCATGGAAGAAGACCCCCAGAGAATCGCGGTGGGAAGTAAGGTCCTTAGCTGGGACGGCACACGTGTCGACTTCGCAGGGGGAGATCTCAACTTCGAAGCCCGTGCGTTTCAGCGTGACTTTCAGCTCCCCCATAAGCCGGATTTGTATGAAGCGGAAAACTCCATCTTCTTGAACGGCGGCGCCATGCTGGTCAGGAGAGAGGAATTCCTGGATATCGGCGGGTTCGACGAGGATTTTTTCGCCTACTATGAAGATGTCGATTTCGGCTGGCGGGCCTGGGTCCTCGGCTATACGCTCCGCTGGATCCCTGAATCCGTGGTCTATCACCATCACGGCGCCACATCGGCGCGGCTTTCCAGGGGGCAGAAACGCTTCTTTCTGGAGCGAAATGCGCTTCTCTCCATGTTCAAGAACTATGATGAGGAGAACCTCGGACGGACCCTCTCGGCCGCTCTGCTCCTGGCGGGCATTCGGACGCTCTCGGGATCCGACATCCAGAGAAATCGATTTCGTCTCGCACCGCCCTCTCTGCCGCAGGGATCCGTCAATCTGGAGCCCGAGGCGGCAGCCCATCTCGCTGCCATCACCGACGCGGTCAGCCTCCTCCCCCGGATGCAATCGAAGAGGGAGCTCATCCAGGAAAAACGACGCCGGACAGATAGTGAGGTCCTTTCTCAGTTCGGGAAGCCCGATGAGCCGATTCATCCCGGGCGCGGCTATGCGCGCATTCAACAAAATTTGCTGCGGGGTTTTGGCCCCGCGCGAGCAGCTCCTCAAAACGGGAATCATGTACTGCTCATCAGCCCTGATATTCTGCCGCTCGCCGGCCTTCCTACTACCGGTGCCGGGCTCCGGGCATGGGGGCTCGGCCAGGGGCTCCGAGCCAAAGGGCTCTCAGTCCGGTTCAGTATGCCCAAGGCGGCATTGAGGGCGTATCCCAATGTTCCCTCTGAGATTGCCGATCTGGCGTGGGATGAGGAAAACCTCGCCTCTTTAGTTCAGAAATCCGGCGCCACGGTAGTAGTGGCCTGCGGTTGGCCCCTCCTGGAACGACTCTCGGAGTGCCCGCGCCCCATTGCTCTCGACTTCCATGGACCTCACCTCCTGGAACGTACTATTCAGGGGCATCTCGACATAGAAACCAATATGCGGACCAAGCTGGCGTGCATCGCTCGGGCCGATTTCTTCACCTGTGCCGGAGACCGGCAGCTCTCCTACTTCATCCCCTGGCTCATGATGGCGGGCGTCACATACCGCGACCGGATGATCAGACAGATTCCCGTCTGTGTTTCGCCTGACCTCCCTCAGCGCCTTTGGCGCACGAACCATGAACCTGTGTTCGTGTACGGAGGCGTGTTCTTGCCATGGCAAGACCCCTCCCTTGGCTTGACCGTGCTGGTGGAAGAGCTGGAGAAGGCGGGCAAGGGTAGGCTTGAGCTGTACGGAGGCAAACACCCCTTCATCCCCCTGGACACGAGACGGTTCGAGGCACTGATCAAGAAGCTTGCATTATCGCGCCGTGTGGTTTCCCACGGAATGGTGAGCCACGAAGAGCTGCTCTCTGCGTACTCCCGTGCGGCGGTGGCCATGGACGTGATGCTCCGGAACCCCGAGCGAGAGCTGGCATATACCACGCGGACCGTTGAGTATCTCTCCTGCGGACTCCCCGTCCTCTATAACAACTATGCCGACCTGGCCCATCTGATCAGAGAGTATCATGCGGGTTGGGTATTGGACCCTGAAGATGCCGAGGCCATTCGGGCCGCTGTGCGGACCGTGCTTTTGTTTCCCGGGGAGATCGAGGAACGATCAAAGAACGCCGCGAGACTCGTAAAGGAGCAACTAGCCTGGGATAGGACCATCGAACCGCTCGCCGAATTCTGCGGATCGCCATTCTTTCGGTCACATGCCTTGCCGGCTGCCGCCGTTTCATCGGGCGCCGAGGTTGCCGCGCTTCAACGTGCCATATACGACAAGGATGTTGCCATACGGAATCTCGAGGCCATGCTTGCCAGGAAGGATCTTCCATCAAGGATCAGGTACTACTCCGGAAGGCTTGTCTTTCACTTCCAACGAGGCGGGCTCTCCGGGGTTGCCTCATCGGTCAGCCAAAAGGTTGGCGCCACCTTCGGCGGGAAAACGCCCCGGTGATTCGGCACTCCTTCCTCCTCGCGTTCTTTATCCTTTGCTGTGCAAGGGCTCCCGACCGGTTTGTCTATCTCGATCTGACCCAAGCTCTCTCCGACTCCCTGATCTGTGGCATGAGCGCAAAGGCCTCCACCATACGCCAGGGCACGACACGATACAGGGGAATCCTCGTACCGGGCAATGGAAGCTTCCGTGTACGACTCTCCATCCCCCCATCACCAGTGCTTACCTTTACGCCCATGCGCCCCCCCGCCTTGGAGACGACGGTTTCCGGTGAGATCCTCTTCAGTGTCGCCGCGAGAACCAGGGGATCTTTGCCCGACACCATATGGCGGGGACGGATTGGCCCATCGGACCATAGAGGCGATGCCGCAAAGATTGATCTTTCACGATTCAGAGGTGCAACAATCGAGCTTGAGTTCAGCGCTCGCTCCACTGGACACGAGGATCCTTCCGCTTCCTGGGCGGTCTGGGCAAAGCCGAGGATACTCTCCAAATCGAGGCCTCGGGGATCCGGCAATCTCCTCCTCATCACCATTGATACCTTGAGGGCGGATCATGTGGGCTGCTACGGAGATAGCTTGGCACGAACGCCGCGGCTTGACCGGATGGCACAGAGCGGTGCGATCTTCCTCAACATGTTCACCAACTTCAACGTCACCAACCCATCTCTTGCCACCCTCTTCACCGGGATGTATGGTCGCGATCACGGCGTCTATGACCTCCGGACGCCGCTGGCGGGTCAGTTCGTCACCATGGCTGAGATTCTCAAGGGAGCCGGGTACGCCACAGGCGCGGTGGTGGGCGTACGTCATCTTGATCCCGCGCTCTCAGGCCTTCATCAGGGTTTCGATGACTACCTTGTTCCTTCGACTGCCGAATGGAAGGCCGAGGTCGTTACCGAGATCGCGAATGACTGGTTGTCAGCGCATCGAGAAGAAAAATTCTTCTTGTGGGTTCACTACTTCGATCCCCACATGTTATATGATCCGCCACATGACTTCGCTCGGCTCTTCTCCCCAAATGGGCCAGAGCTACAAGGCAGGCGCAACCTCGCGGATTCTCTTTCGAGTATCGCCGACCTGACACATCTTGGGCCGGTGGGGCTCAGGTGGCTGAAAGGCATCTCCGATCCTGCTTACCCGGAGGCCATGTATCGCGCCGAGATCGCCTATACGGATCAACAAGTGGGCAGGCTCCTCGATCACTTGAAGAGCCTCTTGCTCGAATCCAAAACCCTGACGGTGATCACCGCGGATCACGGCGAATCAATAACCGAACATGGGATCTTTTTCAACCATATCGGCATCTATGAGCAGCAGCTCCACGTTCCTTTGATCTTCCACAGCCCCGGCCTCGTTCCGCCGGGGAAGCGGTTGGATGGACTCATCTCAGCAGTGGACCTCTGCCCCACAGTATTAGACCTCCTTACCACAGCCCTTCCGTTGGAGAGCGGTGGCTTTTCCTTCGCCCCAACACTGCTGACCGATGCTTCGGGACCAAGGGATCTCGTCATTGCGCAGCATGCCGATAACCGGGCCGCCACTGTGCGATCTAAGGGTTGGTCCTTGATAAGCTCGTGGCTCCCCTATTCGGTGGTCCATGTGGACACGCTTTTCTTCGATCTCGAGAATGACCCGAATGAGCTGACCGACATGAGTGCCTCCGACATCAGGGCGCCGAGGATACTGGCGGAACTCCAGGAATGGAAGGAGCGCGCGCGCCTCTTCCGAGTCACACCAGTCCCACTCGATGAAGAGACACGAGAGCGACTCATCTCCATGGGTTATGCCATCAACGATTGAGCAAACGAATGAGCCGATTTACCGAGAGAAGGAATAGCAAGGCGGGAATGTATGGATCGTGGCTTCGCTGTGTGGCCATCTGGGTCTTCGTGGTGCTCTGGTATGACGCCAATGCAGAGGATCTCTTGCCGGGCGGGGTCACGGGGACCGTGTATTGCGGTTCCGATTCCTCCTGGAAAGAATGGACGGCGCTTCCCCACGCGTTGGTGGTGGTCCGTTGGGCAGAGACGGACTCCCTTGGTGAAGACCAGAGTATAGCCACCGTAACTCTTACGGAGAGCGGCATGATTCCCCGGTTCCAGGTCATTGCGCCGGGCGATCCTCTCCGGATCATATCTCGACGTTCGAAAGTGGCCAGAATCATCGCCCGGGCAGAGAATGGCCAGCGGCTTTTCAACATCGCCCTGCCGCTGCCCGGCCTGGAAGTAGAGAAGGTGCTGCAGAGCTCCGGAATAGTGAGACTCTACGATCTAGAGCTCAGCCCCGAGAGAGAGCTTGCCTATATCGTGGTCTTGCCCAACGCCGGCTGGGCCCTCGCAGATTCCGCGGGGAGCTTTCTGATCCCCGGCATCCCCCCTGGTTGCAGAGAGATCTGGTGTTTCGAGCCATCCCTTGGCTCGGCAGTCGACTCGGTGTGCATCGAACCGGCCAGGGCAACCCAAGTACGCCTCTATCTCCCAAGGATTAGGCGGGGACTCAACAACTAGTGCTGCCCACCCCCGTGCATTTGGTTGGGATCGGAGGAACGGGCATGAGCTCGCTTGCGGAATACCTCCTTGATCAGGGACTCCAGGTCTCTGGATGCGACAGCGCTTCTTCACCACGAATCGAAAAACTGAGAGCGGCAGGCGCCACCATCTGGATCGGTCACAACCACGAACATATCACCGATGCGAGGTCTCTTGTTCACACCGCCGCCGTGCCCAGGGATCATCCTGAACTGATCGCGGCGCGGCAAAGAGGAGTTCCCGTGCTCCCCAGGGCATTGCTCCTGGCGCGACTCAGCAGATCCAGGCCCACCATATGCGTGGCGGGCAGCCACGGAAAAAGCAGTGTGACCGCCATGGTGGCACATATTCTGGCCACTGCCGGGCTCGACCCCGGCTATCTCATCGGCGCGGTCTTGTCAGGCTCAGGAAGAGGCGGGTACTACGGCACGGGTGATCTCCTCGTCATGGAGACCGATGAGTATGATCGTACCCTGGAGCGTGTCTCTCCTTTTATCTCGGTGATCACCAACGTGGATGCCGAGCATCTTGATGTCTACGGCTCGTTTGATCGGCTGTGGGCCTCCTTCGTGAGATTTGCGCGAAGGGGTGCGGCAGAAGGGGGCGCCGTTCTCTGGGCTGAGGACCCCGGTGGGATGCCGCAAATCCGATGGCCCAACGATGTCATCTCCTGTGGAGGCTTCACGGATCATGATTGCTCGGGGGAAACCGAAAGAGGCGAGAATTCGAGCATTCAAATCAAAATCCAGCTACCCAACGGGAATATGGTCCAGGCGCCGTTCCTAATGAAAGGCCAACATAGCATAATAAATGCGATTCTGGCCTCGGCAGCGGCCTCTCTCGTCCATGTTGAGGCCGACAGCATTGCCCGGGGTCTCTCCACCTTCGGAGGCCTCGCACGAAGATTCGAGATCCTTGGCACTGTGGGCAAGACAGTGCTCGTAACCGACTATGCCCATCATCCTACGGAAATTCTCGCCGCCATCAATGCGGCCAAAGAATTGGGCAACCCGGTGATCGCCGTATTCCAACCCCATCTCTACTCCCGAACCGCGCGCCTGTACCGAGAGTGCGCTTCTGCACTCACGGGTGCCCATAAGGCCATAGTGACGGGGATCTACGCCGCGAGAGAGAACCCCCTCGCCGGCATCTCAGGGCGACTTATCGTGCGGGAACTTCTCCAACGCGGCGCCCAGGCGGAGTACTGCGAGGCATTTTTTGACCTCGGAGTTGCCTTGGGATCGATTCTCGGCCACCGCATCACACTCCTTTTTTTGACCGCCGGCGACCTCGACACCTTCGCCCGAAATCTGCTCCGCGATCATTAGAGTCTCCGTCCATTCCTTCGGGCTGTGGGTGAGAAATGCGGGCCAAGATCCCCGGGACAACGCGATGATCCTTGATTCCTGATGTGAGATATGCTTTAATTCCTATGAGCACGCAGCCCGGGATTTCACCACACGTTTCGCGTGGCCGCTTACGCGAGCACGGCATGCCGTGCCCAATCTGCTGCGAATAGCCAGGAAGAGGAACATTCCAAATGTGTCCTACGAATGCTTCAAAAAGGAAACTCCCTCTGGCACGACGTCAGGTTTTCATTATAGCCATTACTTTCATTGGGGTCGCCACGGTAGTATCCCTCAGTGAGCTCCACCACAATGTGACAAAGAAGATGGCCGTGCAGCAGTTCAATCAGCAGCAATTGATACTGGCCCGGTCGGCTGCGTCAGCCATCCAAGCCAACTACGAGGAATTGAGTGCGGCATTGTCGTCATTGGCGGAACTACCAAGCATTCAGCAAATAACCTCAGCATGTTTGGGGTATATGCAACATACATATTGGGGCCTGCCATCGAGAACTTCACTCCGACTTTTGGACAGCCGTGGCATCCTCCGCTTTATCTACCCCTTTGAAGATTGGCGACAAGACCTCATTGGCCGCGACTACAGTGAAGAGGCCTACTTCCTAGAGTCCAAGGAAAGCGGACATGTCATTGTTTCCAGTTTGCTTGCCAATGAAAAGGGCGACCCGCGGATCAGGATTGCCATTCCCGTCTATTTCAAACACCGGATGGAGACCGTTGCAATTGGAGACACGATCGGTACTGTTCTTGCGCCTATCGATCCCGGCGATCCGCGATCGGGTGAGTTTCGGGGTGTTCTGGTGGGTTCATTTGATCCAAACACGATCGCCCAGAGCTTTGTCTCACCCATTATATCGGGCAAGACCGGCTACGCATGGCTATTGGGCGACGACGGTATCTTTCTGGCGCATCACGAGGAGGGGTTCACCGGGCGGAACGCCTTGGAGGTCCGGGCGGAGATGAACCCCAACATCTCCCACGAGGCCATTGAGCGAATTGAGGCCCGGATGATGGCGGGAACGGAAGGTGTAGGTCGTTACATTTGCGGCTGCCACCGGGGTCAGAGGGGAGAGATCGAGAAGCTCGTTGCATTCACCCCGGTCCATGTCGGCGGCCAGATATGGTCCATGGCTGTCTGCGCACCGGTCAGTGAAGTAGAGGAGATTGTGAAGCTCGCTGAACGCTCCAAACAGTATACTGTGGGCCTCGTGGTTTTGATACTGATGGCGGGTGGGGCTTCCCTCTCTGTTACTGCTCATCGCTGGTCGCGGTCTCTGGCCCAAGAAGTGGCGACCCGGACAAAGGAGCTCAGAGAAACGCACGACTATCTGAGCAATCTGATCAGACATGCCAATGCGCCCATTATCGTCTGGGACCCGGGGAAAAAGGTCACCATCTTCAACAAGGCTTTTGAAGCGATGAGCGGGTGGAATGAGACGGAAATCAAGGAGCAACCATTGGACGTGCTGTTCCCCGAAGCAAGTCGTGCTCATTGCATACAGAAGATCGAAAGTGCCTCCAAGGGAGAACACTGGGAAATCGTGGAAATCCCCATTCAGCGTAGGAGCGGCGGGATACGCATCGTGCTATGGAATTCCGCGAATATCTATGCCGAGGATGGCACAACAGTGATTGCTACCGTGGCCCAAGGCCAGGACATTACCGAGCGCACGCAGGCAGAGAAGGCGTTGAGGGAGAGCGAGGAAAAGTATCGCACCATGGTTGAGCAATCTAATGACATGATTTGGACCTTGGATAGTGACGGGGATTTCATATTCATCAACAGACGTTCAGAGGAAATTGCCGGCCAAAGGCTCGAGGATTGGCATGGCAAGTCCTTCGCGCCGCTTATCATGGAAGAAGACATGCCTGCGGTGATTGACGCCTTTCGTCATACCTTGGATGGAGAGCCCCAGCACTACGAAGCGCGAGTGAAGAGAGACAATGGGGATCTCATCGTTCTTTCGGTGAATACGGCCCCTATTCTTGCAGGCGACAAGGTTGTCGGCACGGTAAGCTTCGGGCGCGACATCACGGAGCGCAGGCGAGCGGAGAAGGCATTGAGGGAGAGTGAGAGGCAGCTACGCGAAGCCCAGAAGATGGAGGCAGTAGGGAAGTTGGCCGGAGGGATAGCCCACGATTTCAACAACCTGCTCACCGCTATTCAAGGGTATTCCGAGTTTGCACTCATGAAGGTCGGAGAGGATGACCCTGTCCGCAATGATTTGATGGAGATAGAACACAGCGCAGTGCGAGCGAGCAATCTGACCAGACAATTGCTCCTTTTTGCCCGCAGACAGCCCATGGAACTGAGCCCACTGAATCCCAACACCCTTGTCAAAGATATGATGAAGATGCTTGAGCGGCTTATCGGGGAAGACGTGACCCTCAGAACCGAGCTTCAGGATGGGCTCTGGACCATCGGGGCCGACCATGGGAATATCGAGCAGGTCATCATGAACCTCGTGGTCAACGCCCGAGACGCGATGCCTGAGGGAGGAGAAATCCTGGTCAAGACCGAGAATGTGAAGGTAGACGAGGAGTATTGCAGAGTACACCCGGATGCCAGGCCCGGCGATTTCGTCTGCCTCTCGGTCAAGGATACGGGGACAGGCATGAATGCAGAAACCCTGTGTCATGTCTTCGAGCCCTTTTTCACGACCAAGGGGCCTGGGATCGGTACGGGGTTGGGTCTTCCTGTGGCATATGGCATTGTGAAGCAGCATCACGGATGGATAGATGTCGAGAGTGCGGTGGAGCGGGGAACGACCTTCAGAGTATGTGTGCCCATCATATCCACGGACCCGTTGGAAAAACCGGAAGTTGATATTCCACTAGGAGTATTGCGAGGGAGCGGAGAGCGAATCCTACTCGTGGAGGATGAAAAACCCGTGAAGAAATTCATTACAGATGTGCTTTCCGAGTATGGGTATGTGGTATATTCAGCCGCGAACGCGCAGGAGGCAGTGGACATCTTCGAGCGAGAGGGGGGGCTTTTTGATCTGATCTTCAGCGATGTGGTTCTTCCAGACGAGCGAGGACCCCAGCTTGTGGACCGCCTTCTTGAAATCAGGCCTGGCCTTGGAGTGATATTCGCCAGCGGCTATAGTGACGAGAAATCGGGGCGGCAGGCTATTCGAGACAGAGGATATCCATATCTCCAGAAGCCCTTTTCGATGACTCTCCTATTGAAAACCGTGAGCCGCACACTGAAGGAAAGGCCAAGCAGCACCCAACAAGACCCTTAGTGGGAATATTCTCCACCCGTCCCCCTCCCAGATTCTTCGGTCGCATCGCTCCCTCAGAATGACAGATGTCTTCTCGTCCAATGCCGGCCACACTTGTCATTCTGAGCGATTCCAAGGAGCGAAGAATCTTTCCTTGATCCTCGTTCTGTCATCTGTACGCTGAACGCTCTCTTCTTTCTCCCCCCATTCCAGCAATCCAGCATTTCGAAATTCCTCCCCTGTTCTCCCTATATTCCAGATTAGAGATTGACAGATTGCAGATCCCTCCCCGATCGAGAAGTTCGGGCTACCCATCTTCGGGCGAGTCTTCTCCATTCTCCTCATCGCAATACTCCGGATAGAGCCTTCTGAGGCAATCCGGGCAGAAACCATGGCTGAACTCGGCTTCAGAACGTTTGGAAATGTAACTCTCGACCTGCTGCCAATAGCCCTGATCATCGCGTATCTTCTTGCACGACGCACAAATGGGTAGGAGCCCGCTCAAATGCTTGACTCTCGCCAGAGCTGCTTGAAGCTTCGAAATGAGAGCGTCTAGCTTCTTCTCTGCACGCTTTCGTTCAAGAGCATAGCGAATTGAACGCTCCAGCAACTCCCCACTGAGGTGATC
This sequence comes from Candidatus Fermentibacterota bacterium, assembly GCA_030620115.1. Taxonomy (GTDB): domain Bacteria; phylum JAFGKV01; class JAFGKV01; order JAFGKV01; family JAFGKV01; genus JAUXFG01. The sequence continues at coordinate 1,388 of JAUXFG010000084.1, read as the reverse complement.
CTTGACCAGATAATCTGCTGCGCCGGCCTCCATGGCGGCGACATCAACATCGTGATCTCCTTGACCGGTCAAGATGATGATGGGCGCTTTGCAGCCGATGTCTATGGCAGCACGCAAGAGCTCCAGTCCATCCCGCTCGCCAAGGCGGTAGTCAATCAAGTAGATGTCCCGCCGCGCCTGCCTCAATTCCTCCAGTGCGGCATCGTAGGTTGCCACCCGTTCCAATTCGAATCGTTTCCCCGCCACTTCAGTGAGCAGATCGCGGACCAGCACATAGTCATCCTCATCATCATCAACCAAAAGCACATGAATGAGATCCCTGTCCATGGTCTCTCCTACGGCGGCCTTCAGCCGCAATCCCGCGCAGTACGCGGGATCGGAAGTCAGAGGTTAGCCCGAACTTCCCACCAGCTTCACGCGGTTTCGTTTCGAAAGCCGGTGAGAAGTCCGGAATATCATACAATCAAGGAGACAGAGGAGAAAGTTCAACGATTTTGAACAAGTGTTGGGGATGTTTCATTTTCTCATTTTACGGTCTCGGCCTCGCGCTACGGCTCACGATAGGAATACAATATCCCGTAGAGAGATCCCGGAACCGTGGCGCCACCCTCTGTCATTGCGAGGAGAATAGCGACGAAGCAATCTCATCCTCCCATCGAGATCGCCGCGCTCCCGCTCGCGATGACCAGCCCACCCTCTGTCATTGCGAGGAGAATAGCGACGAAGCAATCTCATGCCCTCAATTGAGATTACCGCGCTGTCGCTCGCGATGACCCCCGGGGCCTCAGTCATTGCGAGGAGGGTTCCGAAAGTGTAAAGCACTTCTGGGCCTATCCTGAAACATCCCCAAAAAACCATTTCATCGTTCCGGCAAACACAGCAAAGCCTGCTCCTTGGCGGTAGCTTCCAGCACCGACTCCACGCAGCCGAAGAAGTTCAGGATACAGGGTGTCCGAAGCTGGTAGTAGACCTGATTGCCACGCTTCTCGCTGCACACGATCCCCACATTCTTAAGCACCGTGAGATGTTTAGAAACCGTAGACACGTCGGCACCTATCATCTCGGTCAATTCACAGACACAATGCTCACTCTTTGCAAGTTCCTCCACAATAAGCAGCCGCGTGGAGTGCGCCATTGCCTTGATGATCTTCGCCCGCGCCTCGAGCCTTGCCTGTCGTCTTTCGTCCATACACACTCTCCTATGACAAGTATTTGGCAATTTAGCCAGATAGCCAAATATCTCAAGCGAGATGGCGGTCAGAGGCCGGGTTAGGTTGAGTATGGAAGTTTTGGAGTGCGCAAGCCATGCTTGCGCCTTGTTCTGCGGGAGCCATGCTCCCGCGATTGGCGGTTACCCGCGATGAATCCTCATTGCAGACTGTTCGATG
>JAUXFG010000162.1 GCA_030620115.1 Candidatus Fermentibacterota bacterium | reverse complement strand
TCCCCTATTTCTTCTAAATCTCTAGTAAATCCATGGATTTACTAGAGATTTATCGCCCCGGTGATCCTAGCCCAGTTCCGCCACCTCGTGATATCGAAAACAGTTCGTCAGATGATCGTTTACCATGCCCGTGGCCTGCATATGGGCGTAGCAGATCGTGGGACCGACGAATGAGAAGCCCCGCTTCTTGAGGTCGCGGCTCAAGAATTCCGCTTCCTTGGTGATCACAGGTATCTCGCCAATGGTCTTCCAAGAATTCTGAATCGGGCTGCCGCCCACAAATCGCCAGATATAATGATCGAAGCTCCCGAACTCTTGTTGCACAGCCAGGAAGGCCTGTGCGTTCCTCACGGCGGACTCGATCTTACGACGATTCCGGATGATGCCCGAATCGTTCATAAGGGCTTGTATCTTCTCCTTTTCGTAACACGCGACAATCTCAGGATCAAACCCATCAAACGCTTCCCTGTATGACTCCCGTCGCCTGAGAATCGTGATCCAACTCAGGCCGGCCTGCGCCCCTTCCAAGATCAAGAACTCAAACATCTTGTCATCATCATATACGGGCACGCCCCATTCTCGATCATGATACGCCATGTAGAGCGGATCCTCTCCGCACCACGGACACCGCTCTTTGTATTCTATCTCCATCTCAATCCCCTTTGCAACATGATCGTTGTAGAAATCGCTCGTTGATGGAATAAGCATAAACAAATAGCTTCTCTGGCTCTGGTCATCATCTTGTCCCGAAGCGAAGGTTTCAGATGTTCGGATTTCCTGAGACCCCTTGAACCTCTGAACCCTGAACTCCAAACCCTGAACCCTTCCTCCCCATGGAGCAAACAGCATGAACGGGCTCGCGCCTCACCTCGGAGAAATATGCGCGCTTCTCACGGCCATCATGTGGGCCACAGCGGTGATACTCTTCAAAAAGAGCGGAGAAGCAGTCCATCCCCTGGCTCTGAGCCTGTTCAAAAGCGCTCTTTCCATCCTTCTCCTCTTGATCACCATGAACGCCATGGGGCTCGATATTCTGCGCCGGACTCCCTCGTCTGAATATCTTCTCCTGCTGGCCAGCGGGATTCTGGGAATAGGTATGGCCGATACCCTCTTCTTCTCCAGCTTGAACATTCTGGGAGCGGGGCTATCGGCCATTGTGGGATGTCTCTACAGCCCATTCATCATCGGCCTCTCCATACTCTTCCTCGGCGAGTCTCTGACTCCGCTGCAAGTACTAGGCGTGGTCATGATCCTCTCGGCGGTTCTTGCCATCAGTTTCGAGAAAAACACCTGCACGCCCCGCGGAAAGACCTTGGCATTCGGCATTGCGCTGGGAGCTCTCGCGCTTGCGACAAACGCCATAGGCATCGTCATGATCAAACCGATGCTCAGTCAGTCCCCCCTTTTCTGGGTCATGGCAGTGCGCACCATAGGTGGCGGGTTGTTTGTGGCAATAGTGGTGTCTCTGCTCAAGGATCGCCGGAGCGTGCTTGCCTCACTGGTCAACAGGGGGCAGCGGCGCTACACCGTTCTTGGATCCCTTATGGGTGGCTTCGGGGCCATGATCCTCTGGCTGGCCGGCATGAAGTTCACACAGGCCTCCACTGCCGCCGCCCTCAATCAGACCAGCAACATCTTTGTCTTCACCTTTGCCGCCATCTTTCTACGAGAACCTATTACGCGGCAACGCGTCATCGGAATCGTGCTGGGTGTTGCCGGGGCATTCTTGGTCACATTCGGAAGTTGATTGAGCTGTTGAGCTGATAAGCTGGTGAGCTGTTGAGAAGTCTCAGATCAGTCCAAAAGCCGCGACTTGAGGATTTTGCCGCTGCCGGTTTGGGGCAATGATTCTCTGAAGTAGATCTCCTGGGGAACCTTGAATGAGGCAAGCCGTTCCCGACAGAAGGCCTTCAGTTCCTCAGGCCGCACCGTGACTCTTGATTTGAGAACCACGAAGGCCACGGGCAACTCACCGTGCCGGGGAGATGACTTGCCCACAACAGCCGCCCTGGTAACGGCGGGATGCGCCAGGAGGACTTGCTCCACTTCCATTGCAGAAACCTTGAGCCCCCTGGTCTTGATCATGCCGTTGATTCTTCCCTGGAAGTAGAAAAAGCCCGCATCGTCCTGTCGAAAAAAATCCCCGGTATGATACCATCCTCCATCGAGGGCCGCCTCAGTCCCCTCGTCGGGTCTGAAATACCCTTGCATCATGGACTCGCTTCGAAGAAGAAGCTCGCCCTGGTTCCCCACTGAGGGCGTTTCTCCATTCTCATCAATGATACGTGCCTCGAAGCCGGGACACGGCAGTCCAAGCGCACCGCTTGGACGCCCACATTCCGGGGGGCCGGCCAGTGCGATGCCCGCCGTTTCCGTGCTCCCCCACACGGGAGTGATCGCCGTGCCGCAGGCCTTCTTGAACCGTTCGATGAGGGCTTCCGGCGTCACCCCACCACCCGACTCGAAGATTCGTACAGTCCTCAGTCGTCGATCACTCACAATAGGACGGAAAGCGATCTCATAGATGGATGGAACTCCCATCACACAGGTTACCCCGTGCTGATCGATGGTCCGTGCTATGGCTCCGGGACGGAGTGAATCAAGAAGAACCATCGAGCCTCCAAGAAAGAGTGTCCGCCCAAGCAGTTCATGGGCATGGGCGAACACGGCAAAAAGGCTCAGATGAACATCATCGGGCCGCAACCCCAATGCGGTGATGGCTCCTCTTGCATTGGCCGCGATGCCGCGATGAGTGGTTAGTACCCCCTTGGGAATGCCCCACGTCCCGGATGTCGAATCGATATAGCATGCCTCATCAGGCCGAGCCGTCGGCATTGCCGTAGCAGGAGCAGCCCATTCCAGCATCTTCCACGAGACGGTCTCTTCCGAAGCCTTGGGGCCGAGAATCCACCTCCTATGAGGAGGGAGAACGGCGGCAAAAGAACGGAGCAGTTCGAAGAACTCATCGTGAGCTATGACCCAAGCGGGGGCGAAATGCGCGAGCAGTTGGGACAGCCGGCTTCTTCCGAGTCGGTAGTTGATGGGCACAGGCAGAGCGCCTGCTCGTGAAATGGCGAGGAATGCCGCAACTGTATCCGGACGCCTCCGTTGGAACATGGCAACTCGTTCTTCCGGCAAAAGACCACCTCGGACCAAATTTCGCGCGATGGTCTCCACCCACGTCTCGAACTCCGCATACCTCCATATCTTCTGCCCGCAAACAAGAAACGGCCTCGCGGGGGTCTCACGGGCCCGGATCTTCAAGAGATCGCTCAGCGCTATGAAAGAATCATCTGCATGGGCCATGTATCTCGCACTCCTGGAATTAGGGTTCGCACAGGAATAACTTCATATTTCGACATCCCATCTTCATCCCGCACCCAAAGCATTGGGTGCGGGACTATGCCTCCCGTCTACGCCAAGGCTCCCGTCTACGTATAACTACGCCGTGACAAGCCGCCGAGGCAGGCCGGCGGGCACGGCATGCCGGGTCAATGTTGACGAAAACTGGAATTTGGATCGCTTCCCACGTAATTTATGCGCTCGCTTTCTCCGTCAACAAGGTATCTCCGCGGAGAGACTTCCCGGGAACCTATTCAATTCCATAGGTGTTAATTGGAGATCATTCCTATACATACGCCTCGCGCGGGTGAGGTTGTACTAACGGAGGTCAGTGGATGATCGAAGTGAGAAACTGCGTTAAACGGTTTGGCCCCACCGTGGCAGTCCGAGACATCAGCTTCTCGGTGCCAAAAGGGGAGATTTTGGGTCTGCTTGGCCCCAATGGCGCCGGTAAGACCACGACTATGCGAATACTCACATGCTACATGCCGGCCGATGAAGGAACAGTCAGCGTGGCGGGCTACGACGTCGCCACGGATTCCGTCGAGGTCCGCAAGCGTATTGGCTACCTGCCAGAGAATGCGCCCCTGTACAAGGAGATGTATGCATTAGCATTCTTGGATTTCATTGCCCGTGTCCGGGGCATACCCGCCTCGAAGAAACAGTCGCGCATCGATGATATCATTGAAATCTGCGGGATCAAGGAGGTGCTCCACAAGCGCATTGGTGAGATGTCCAAGGGCTATCAGCAGCGTGTCGGCCTTGCACAGACGTTGATCCATGACCCGGATGTCCTGATACTCGATGAGCCGACCACCGGTCTCGACCCGAATCAGATCAAGCAGATTCGCGATCTCATCAAGGAGATCGGTCGGGAGAAGACCGTGATCCTGTCGACACATATTCTTCCCGAAGTTCAGGCCACCACCAACCGCGTGCTCATCATGGACTATGGAAGGTTGGTTGCGGACGGCACGCCCGACGAGTTGTCAAAGAAAGCCAAAGGGGCCGAATCCCTTGTGGTCCAAGTGCGGGGGCCTGAGGAATCCATCAGCGATCTGCTCACGGGAATCGAGGAAGTGACCAGACTGAGACTCGCAGATAGTGAAGAGGAGTTCCATCGCTTCGAACTCTCGGTCACCAATGGGCGGATCGCCGCGGAGAAGGTGTTCTCCATTGCGGTTCAAGAGGGATGGACGCTTCGAGAGCTGCGACCGGAATCGCAAAGCCTCGAAGAGGTCTTCTATGAGCTGACCATGGGAGAGAGGGAGGAGCAATGAGAAACATCTTTGCTGTCGCGCGGAGAGAGTTCCAGGGGTACTTCAACTCTCTGATCGCCTATGTGTTCCTGGTTATCTACCTGCTACTCACGAACTGGCTTTTCTTCAGGCCTTTCTTTCTCAACGGCCAGGCCGATATGAGGAATATGTTCGCGATCATACCATGGGTATTCCTGTTCTTTGTGCCCGCAATTACCATGCGACTATGGGCGGAAGAGAAGAAGATAGGAACCATGGAGCTTCTCATGACGCTTCCCATCAAGGATTCGGAAGCGGTTCTCGGGAAGTTCCTGGCAGCTCTCGGGCTGCTGGCCACTGCTTTGATATTGACTTTCCCTACCCCCATCATCGTCTCCACTCTGGGCAATCTTGATCCGGGACCGATGTGGGGCGCCTATCTTGGCTCCATCCTCATCGGTGCGGCCTATCTGGCAATCGGAGTATTCATCTCCAGCCTTACCGAGAATCAGATTGTAGCCTTCATCATCAGCATCGTGGTGATATTCCTCCTCTACATCATGGGAAACGACATGGTACTGTTCTCCGCGCCGGCGGCATTCGCCTCAGTGCTGGAGTTCCTGAGCCTGGGATCTCACTTCGACAGCATCGGCCGCGGCGTGATCGATCTCCGAGATATCATGTACTATCTGTCAGTCATTGTCTTTTTCCTCTACTTGAATATAAAATCAGTTGAAAGCCGGAAGTGGAGGTAGACATGAGAGCAAGAAACACAACGTCCGGCACGAGGATTGTGGTATCCACCCTCCTCATTCTTCTCATCCTCGTGGTGATCAACCTGATCACCACGAATACCGTGCATCGTGTCGACCTCACCGAGAACAAGGAATTCACGGTCAGCTCGTCGACACGCAATGTAGTGAGAAACCTCGATGATCTTGTCACCATAAAGGTCTACTTCTCGAAAGATCTCCCTTCCTATATGGCGAATCTTCCAAGGAGTGTACGCGATCTATTGGATGAGTATGCCGCGAACAGCAAGGGGAATCTCCGGGTCCGTTGGGAGGATCCCGACAAATCCCCCGAAATGAAGAGGAAGCTTCAGCAGTTGGGCATTCCCCAGGTGCAGCTCGATGTGATCCAGAAAGACAAGCGCGAGCTCGCCAATATATACTTGGGCATGGTCGTCTTGTATGAGGACAAGCATGAGGCCATACCAGTGGTGCAAGGGCCATGGGGTCTCGAGTATGAACTCACCACGGCAATCCTCAAGGTAACACGCAAGGAAAGCCCTAAGCTGGGAATCATTTCCAGATTCCCGCGCGAGGACTTCGACCAGCGGTATCAGCAGATGCAGATGGTCCTCGGAAAACAGTATGAGATCGAGTTCGTGGATCTTGAAGGTGGTCAGCGCGCAGTACCGGATGACATCACCACACTCATGCTCGTGAGCCCCAAGGATCTCTCCGGCGCCGAGCAGTACCGAATCGACCAGTTCGTCATGAATGGTGGAAAGGTGTTCGCGCTCCTTGATGTGCTCGAGATGGGAGGCCTGGCACTGCAGGGAACGCGCATGTCCTCCGGACTGGAGGATCTTATGGCGTCGTACGGTCTGCGGCTGAACTCCGACATGCTCGTCGACCGGATCTCTTCCATGGCTTCGTTCTCCACGGGATTCATGCGGTTCATGTCCAACTACCCCTTGTGGCCAAAGGTAGTCAAAGCAAACTTCGATCAAGAGAATCCTGTGGTGAGCAAGCTCGAGACCATCACCATGCCATGGACTCGATCATTGGATACCGTTGGCGCGCCCCCGGATTCCGTGGAGCTCACCGCCCTGGCTAGCTCTTCTCCCGCAAGTTGGACCACGACGAGCTTCGGCAATCTCAACCCCCAGCAACAGTGGACCCCCAAGGAAGAGGATCTGCACTCCCGAGGGCTTGTCTATGCACTGACCGGCGTGTTCCCCAGTTTCTTCGCGGGCAAGGAAATCCCTGCGGTGGCGGATTCCAACGCGGCGCCCATCGATGTTTCAGCACGTCGCGACGAGAGTATCCCCACACAAATCATCGTGGTGGGTAATTCGTACTTCGCCACCGATCAGTTCTTGAGCCAATTTCCAGGGAATCTGACGTTCCTTCTGAACTCCATAGATTGGATGTCCATGGGCGATGAGCTCATGGGCATTCGCAGCAAGCACGTGGTCGAACGTCCGTTGCGGGAGATTTCCCAAGGACACAAGAGTTTTCTTCGTCTCATTGGTATGTTTCTGATGCCTCTGATTGTCGTTTGCGTCGGGCTGGCACGGGCTGCGGCTGCGGCCAGGCTGAAGAGACTTGGTGAGGCTGAAACGGAGCGTGCGGCATGAAGAATAGAGATTTCGTCAGACTTATGATTGTGCTCGGAGCACTGCTTGTCATTCTGCTCCTCTTCGCAAATCCCTTCAAGGGGCCCGCGAGCAGTACGGATACCGGCGATGTGTTGTTTCCCAAGCTCGTTGCCGGGGAGCCTTCACACATTATGGTGGATGGAAAAAACGACGTGACATTCTGGCTGGAGAACGGAGAATGGCTGATCGCAGGCGATACTGAAGAGGAAATTTTTCCCGCGGATACGGCCGGAGTCAACCGAGCGCTCCGTGCCGCATTGCAAGCCACGGATGCCGAAATCATATCCAGAAACCCGGAGAAGAGCGGGATCTTCGAGGTGGATTCCACAGGCACTCGCGTCAAGATCCTTGCAGCCGACAGCACTATGCTCGCGTCATTCTTCATCGGCAAGGTTGGCGCCGACTTCTCCACGAACTACGTGAGGCTCGAAGGAGAAAACGAGGTTTATGTGGTGAAGGGAGACATCAAGCGACAGTTCGATCGGGCGTGGCGTGGATTCAGACAGATGTACATCTTGAAGGTGGACAAGGACGATATCGCCGCCATCGAGCTCAAACGAGAGGATGGCCCCTTGCGCATCCAGGCGCAGGATGATGATTCATGGGCCCTCATCTCGCCGGAAGAGGGAGCCATCAAGGAAAGCTTCGCAAATCGTCTATTGAATACCGTCGCCAACTTCAGGGCTGATGATTTCGCGCACGCGGACAGCATGGACACGGGGTTGGATGAACCATTCATGGAAATCAACGTTATCCTGAAAGATGGAACGGAACAACGAGTCCTGGTCGGCGAGCTCATTGCGCCCAAACCTGAGGAGGAACCCTCCGGTAAGCGTTATGCAGCGATTGAAGGAAGCAGATGGCTCTATGAGGTGGGCAAGTTCCGCATCGAAACCCTATCCAAACCTATCGATGAGATGCTTGAGCCTCCACCGGCCCTTCCTGATACCACTGCGGCAGAAGTAGACACGAGCACGGGATAACTTCCCCGCGTATCGAGTATCGAAGCCCCTGGGGTCGCATCCTCCCCAGGGGCTTCTTCATAGCACATCGATTCTTCCAATTGCTAATGGTCAATCCTCCTCCCTTCCCCCATGTTCTTTCTCCCAATCGCCGGCTCATCAGCATCTATGGAGGGACGTCCGCCAGCTGGCGGATCGCGTCTGGAGGTATTTGCCTCAACGGCGGCCACGAGGGATCGTGGCCCTCCAGCGAGGAATGAGCACGTCTTATGCTGTGGAGGGACGTGCTCATTCGTCAGTGGCGCAGGCGTCCCTGCCTGCGATCTTTCCGTATCGAGCGCCAACGGCCATGACGGAGCTCCATCATCCCTACTTCGATGTTGGACGTTGAATGTTGGATGTTGAACGTTTCCGCCAGCCGGCGGATTCAATCCCTCAATCCCTCAATTCGCAATCAAGCAATTCCAGCAATTCCCCC
>JAUXFG010000043.1 GCA_030620115.1 Candidatus Fermentibacterota bacterium | reverse complement strand
CTTGAGGTCACCGAATCGCCCACATGTGCCGTGTGTACCCAACCATCACCGGGGCGAGGGAACTCCATCGTCTGCCTAAGGCCCTCCTCAAGGATCGAGCATTGACTCGTCATCGCCCCGTGGTTGTGGACCTGCTTTGGCATCCTCTGGAACCTGCGGGTACGGGAAACCGGCAACGAGTGCTGAAGCTCGCGCAATACTGCCAGGGCTTCCAGCTCCGCCACATCGGCCCCGGACCGGCGCCTTCCCAAAACGTTGGGCTTCACTATACCGAGGTCCGTCCCGCGCGTATCATGCTCCCTCGGTTGGGGTTCAATCCTGGCATCTTCGGCTACTTCCCACCTTTGGCCGCCCGGCGGCTTGTGCAGGCAGCCCTGCTCTCCAAGCCTGACCTGATCCACACCGAGGGTCTCTGGGCGGCGGGAGCGGCATATGAGGCAGCACGAAGGGCCGGCGTGCCCCTGGTCATCGCAGTCAACAACATCGAACACCGCGTGCTTGGCCAGCGCGGGAAAGGCGTGGCTGCCGCCCTCGTCGCCCGCCTGGAGAAGCGTTTCTACCGTAGGGCCGATCTCCTCATCGTGGCATCGAAGCCCGATGCCGCCCAATTGCGGAAGTTCTTGAGCCCTTCCTGCCCCATCGTTGCTATTGTCCCCAATGGCGTGGAGCCACCCCATGAGCCCGTCGCGTCCGCGCTTCTTCCCCATCCCAATGTGCTCTTCCTTGGCAAGACCGACTACCCGCCCAATGCGGAGGCCATCGATCTTTTTCTTGCCGAATGGCTACCCGCGGCAATGGCGCGCGGCCTGGACGTGAAAGGAGTGGTGGTGGGAGGCCCGGGAGAGGCGCGGCAGACCGGGGCGATCTCCTTTACCGGCTATGTGGACAGCATCTGGCCTTACCTTGCCGCCGCGGATGTCTGTGTGGCCCCATTGCGTGCCGGGAGCGGTACACGGCTCAAGATCCTGTCATACTTGGCCGCCGGCAGCCCAGTCATTGCCACCCGTATGGCGGTGGAAGGGCTCGGCATGGAGCATGGCAAACACTACCTTGAGGCCAATACCGCGCTCGCATTCGCTGAGGCCCTGGAACGTATTCGGAACGATACGGAACTGACAAAAGACCTTGTGTCCCAGGGAAAGAGACTGGTACGATCCTACGAGTGGCCTCCCATTGCGCGTGAGTGGTCACGCATCCTGCTGGAGTTGGCTTCTCCAGCGAACCCTTAGGCAAACTCGGGCTATCGTTCCGTCGCGTAGTCGTGCTCACCCACGGTGGACGAAGGCGGCGACTCGTTTCCTGCCGCATCCTTGGCCGCCACCCTGAAGTAGTAGTTGGTGCCGGGATCGCCAACGCTCCCACCAAATAATTCGCTGGTGCCGGTGCTGGTACGTACAGGCGCCATGCCTTGCACGTTGAAATGGGCAGAGGAGCTGCGGTAGATACAGTAATGATCAACGCCCACGTTGTCGGTAGATGCGCTCCAGCTGAGAGTCCCGTCTGAAGCAAATGCCGCGTCTCCCGGAATAGTGGGCGCGATGATATCGCCGCCACCTGAAAGCCAGCTCAGGCAATTTGACACTACGGTTTCAATGTCATTGCGCCCGCGGCCCGAAGGAAATGCCTCCAATGGTACGCCAAAGAAGAGCATGCGATACGCCGCGGATCCGCTCGCCGGGTAGCGAATCACCACTGGAAAGCTGTTTTCCTGCATGCGGAAGACCACGGCCGCCTCTGCATCCGGATTGATCCTATCGGGATACTGAGACAGCCCGGCCGGATAGCTCAACGTCACGGACATACCATCGCTGATAGGATCTCCCGCTTCACCCACAACCTGTGAGCCACTTATGCTGATGGTATGTGAGGCCACGTGGAGGTAGTCTGAGGTGAAGTCATCGGCCGCATAGGCCGAGAGGTAGTTCTCCCCGGAGAAAAGCAGTGCCCCGCCCTCATCAAGGTAGGAAGCCAGGTTGATCCGGTTATCGGCGGTGATACTGGAATTATTCTGATCCCCCGAGGCCCAGAGCACCATGCGGTAGGATCGAAGCGTATCGAGGGGAACCACGGCATTCCCGGGCTCATAGGTGTTCCACCGCACATATGATCTACCCCATGCATCCAGAGCCGCAGTGATTCGTGTCTCGGTATTCTCATTGTCGCTATCCACGTAGAGAAGCTCTCGTTGGCCTACCACGAGCGTGAGACTGCCACTTGCCGTGTAGGCCCCTCCATTGGAAACGAATGTCAGCGGTATCTGGGATGCGTACGCCTCGGGGCATGATTCATCAAAACTCAGGGTGAAACTCGGGCTGTACACCTGACCACCTGCGGGAATCTGACCGAGATCCTGCGTCGCCGGTCCGGAGATGGCGACATAGGGGTCCGAGTCATCCAAGGTGAGCTCCGCATCAGAGGCTATGCCTGATCCGCTGTTGTGTACTGCCACGGTGAGTCCCACCGTCTCGCCCGGGTCGGCCTGGCCGTTGCTATTTCCTGCGGCATCATCCATTGTCCACCCATTCTGGGAAAGGATTGGCGCATGGATCGTGATATTGAATGCACCAAGCCAGAGGGAATCTCCTGATCCGATAGAGAGCGCAAATGGCACTGATGTCTGGTCAGCCAAAGAGCCGATCTCAAACGTGTAGGGGCTCTGCGATACTGCAGAGTTGCCTGCATCGATATCCCCATAGCTCTGCACCGAGTCTCCCATCTGAATCTCCACTTCGACCGTGGAGAGCGTCCCCTGCACCGCAAATGCCGGCTCGGTGCCTACATTCTCCAAGGTCACGTCCAGGGAGATCTCGTCGCCCACATCGGCCTGTCCGTCTCCGAGGATTGTGTTGTCCGCGTAGATTACATAGGGGCCATCCGGGGCAATGATCAGGATATCCTCGACGATGGGGATTCTGTTATATGCCGTGATGGTTAGCTTCATGGAGCCGGGAACAGTCGGTGCCTCATTGAGCGTGACGTGGACGTTCCCCGCTGCATCAGTATAGCCCGAACCAAGAAGCTCTCCATTCTGAGAGAATGCCGCCAGCGCGCCGGATACGCCGGGGATGGAGATATCAACGGCTTGCGTTCCCACCGGCACCGTGGCCGGGTAGCTTGCGGGCATGCTCACCGCCGCGTCCGTTCTCATCTGGACGGAACAGTCGCCAAAGATGATCCATGTGTTGAATATATCCTGGGCTTCATAGCCGCCCGCATAGTGTTCCAGCATGGCGACGGAGCCCATGAACAGGAGCCCGCCAACCGTATTGTATCGGTCATTGACCAAGCTGTCGACAAGGCCTTGCTGGCCATACTGGGGAGGCACCCACGATTGGCCGATACTCGACGCATAGGATGCAATGGCGCCGGTTGGCTGGCCATCATGAGTTGCCCTCAGCCAGGCCTCGCCAAAACAGTTATTGTAGCTGAAATCCCCATTGAAGCAGGCGACACAGCTCACTACCGGCAACATTGAATCATTGGTCAGTGCGTTGATATTGGAGACTGAGAATCCCGTGGTGCCCCAGGCCGTCGTTGAACCGTGTCCCATGTAAAGAACCAGGCTTCTCCCGTTATTGAGCGCACTGGTGACCTCTGATGAGGAAGCTCCCGGGTCATATATCTGATCCATCTCAGTATAGTAGTAGGCCAAGATCTTGTCTCTGAATCCGTCCATCCACTGCCAGTCAGTAGGGCTCCCCTCGCTGCTCGCAATGCCGGTCGCCTTATGATACCAGTCGGTGGCGACTGTGGGTGAAAGCTCGTAGTCGATCGACCGTATCCCCATGGTCTGAACGTCCCCGCTGCTCTGCACACTAAAACGGGAGATAAAAGCATCGGGATAAACATCGCCACCCTCAAGCAGTGAGTACATGGGGTCGGCCTCCCCGTCCGAGAACGAGAACGTGGGTATGTGCTCCTTGTCCCCCACGAGAAGCACGAAGGTCACGCCAGGCCCATCATACTCGTCCTGGATGCAGCTCTTGACCGCCGAAGCCCCCGTTCCTCCGATCTCGGAGTACTTCACAAGCTTGGTATCGATCCCCTTCTCCACTTTCCAGGTCACAAGACTCGCCATATCATCGTAGAACTGGTCTGCGGTGATGATAAGCATCCTTCCCGCATGCTCGGAGATGGGATGCGCATCCCGGATGTGATTCAGGAACATCTGCTCATACATGCAAGAGAATTCTCTGGAGAGCTTACTCCGGGCTCGGCTCTTTTCATGTAAGCCCCCAGTTCCCCCCGTCCGAATCTCGACCGTGATCTCACGACAGATCCTCAGCATCCCTCGGGCGCCGTTGTACCGGATCGGATGCACCACCACGGTCACTCCCCGAAAGTCCCGCAAAATGAAGGGATCGGAGAGCATCGCCGCCTCAGATGGGGACCACTCATCCGTCTCATACGTGGCGCCGAACTCGAAAGGCACGCTGCGGGGATTTATCGATCTTGGAAGGTTTCCCTTTGAGGGAAGCACGGGACGAGACAAAACCTCTTCCCATTCTTCCGAGATGACCCGGAGCGATACGTGCCCCTTATCCGCTACGATCACGCTTCTCGTCCAGATGGGAAGCTCGGGTTCGCCTTGCACCAAAGTCGGGGCCATGCCGGGAACGCCGATGCGGATACATTCTATGCCATCTGCCATCACTGTCTCGGCGTCATACCCTGCAAAAGTGAACGAGACGCGGATGGCAGCCCCGGAATCTTCCAGGAGATGGGTCTCCCCGGACTTCTGTAGGCCGGAAGATACCGGAACCCATTCCGCAGATACGGCATGGACAAGCAAAAAAAGCGCTGCGATGACTGCGATAGGGGACCAAACACGCATGGGGATAACCTCCTCAAGGCGGGGATCGCTGGATTTGTCGAAATAGACTCATATCGGTTGAATTGGGACAAAGGGATCCCAGGATAAGAAAGGCTCCAAGGGCGCCAGCGCAACCTCTTGCCATGGCGGGGATGCCTCAGTTAGGTTCGGTGCCTCATTTCGAACCTCAAGGGAGGCCATTGTGAACAGAGTCTCGGTTGCGTCACCATCTGGGGGCGCCAAAGCACATATGCTCGTTGGAATTCAGCTTCTTCTCTTCCTCCTCGGGGCAACGCTGACCATCCTTTGGATTGGATGGGGGATCCTTCCCAAGACATGGTGGGGGACCTTGCCCGTGGTAGGGGTTCTCCTCCTATCTCTTCTCGTATTCAGCTATCAGGAAGGGCACATCGGCATTGCCAGACAGCGACGCGAAGAGAAGAACGATCCTGAAGGCATGGGAGGAGTGATCGAGCTATTCGCGTTTCTTACCTGGCTCTTCCTGCTCGTGAACATGATCGTGGCCGTCTTCCGGACCATTCGGGCAATCAGGGGGCTGTTCTAGCCCGGACCCAAAAGCCGGGTGGCTCACGCCTGGGCCGCCCGGCTTTGTTTGTTTTCTGTCCCTACTTCACTGAGATGGAGATCTCCTTTGGCTTGACTGCTTCCTGCTTCGGAAGCTCGATACGAAGGATGCCATCCTTGTAGCTTGCCTTGATCTTCTCGGAATCCACCGCGCTAGGCATGGTGAAACTCCTGCGGAACTTGCCGAAAACCCGCTCCTGTCGGTGACAATTGCAGTGATCGTGCTCCTCGTGCTCATACCTCTTCTCGCCCTCGATGGTCAGGGTCTCCTCTTTCACCATGAGCTTGATGTCTTCTTTTGATGTGCCGGGGACCTCGACTTCGAAGAGATACATCTCCTCAGTTTCGTGGATGTCGACGCGAGGACCCCATGTAGGGTAGGACGCTTCGCCCTCATCAACCTCACGCTTGCCATAGAAGGTCTCCAGAAGCCTGTTCATCTCATTCTGAAGACTAGACATCTCACTGTAAGGACGCCACCGTACGATTGCCATTTTAATTACCTCCTTTTTGTTTTCACGCAAGATCATTGGTCGGATCTTTCTTGCGCTTCTTGTAAGCATTCATTGTTGAATGCAGTTACCGTGCCAGACCGGTTATTGCCTATGGGGGCTGGATGTGATGCATAGATTTATAAAAAATCTGCCATCCGGGCAGAACCGGCTGCCATGTTTTCCAGTCACAGGCTGTCAGGCTGGCAGAGAAGATTTAGGAGAGGTGCAGACCGTAAGCAGCGCGGGAAATTGCGTTCTCGGCGGACTCCTGTTTCATTCGCCCATAGGCAAACTGAAGGTGCGCGTACGCACTCCTCTCCCTGCGGTGACACTCTCATGTCACGGAGGTTTCCCGTGCGGTTCACAGATATCGAGAGCATTCCCAAAACAGAGCTTCACCTCCATCTTGATGGCTCTATACCCATGGAGCTGACATGGGAACTGATGAAAGGGCATGGTCTCAATCCACGCCCCACCCTGGAAGAGACCGAAAAGCTCCTTACCATGCAGCCGGAAGACGAGGCGTCTTTGCTGAACTACTTGGACAAGTTTCACTATCCTCTCTGGATCACGCAGTTCTACGAGAATATCCGTCTTGTCACACGAGCCATCCTGGGAAGGCTGGCGGACTTGAACGTGACACTGGTGGAACTCCGGTACTCCCCCATTGTTCACACCTATGCCGGCCTCACTGTTCGGCAGGCAATTCAGGCCGTGCTCAGCAGCATGAATTGGGCGGTCCGAACCTATGGCATGAAGACGGGCCTCATCATCATTGCCATGCGCCAACACGGTCCTCACATCGCGAAGATCCTCGCCCGGCAGGCAATCGGCGAAGGGCAGCAGTTCCACACCCGGTGCGGGGTCGTGGGATTCGACATCGCGGGAGCGGAGCGGGGCAATCCACCGGGATTGTTTCGGGAAGCATTCGACCTCGCCAGGAAGGGAGGATTGGGTCTCACTGTCCACGCGGGAGAAGATGAAGGGTCACAACGTATCTGGGAGGCCATTGACGAGCTGGGCGCTCAACGAATCGGCCACGCCTGTTCCGCCATCACGGACAAGGCGCTCCTGCGCCGGCTTGCCAAGGATCGGATCCTGGTTGAATGCTGCCTTACGTCCAACTATCAGACAGGAGCGGTGCAACGGGGGAGGCGACACCCGATCTTCGATTTCCTCGAAGCTGATGTGCCTGTGGCCATCTGCGTCGACAATGCTACCGTCTCTCGTACGGACATTGCCAAGGAATCCAGCTTGGTGGCCGAGATCACCGATATTGATACGGTGGCCCGCATACATGCCACGGCCAAAAACCATAGCTTTATTGCCCCAAGAGGCGAGTCTATGGGAGGAGAATAAGCATGAGAATCGGTCTCTGGGTGATCCTTACCATTTATATCTCAACCGCCTGGGCCCATCCGAGGTACTCCCTCTCACTCCAGCACAGGCAACCCACCAGAGACAGACCGACGCTCTCAGGGATCGAATTCACCATTGCCAGCACCTCCGACTTCTTCCTGGTCCACTATACCACCACAGGCACTGACTCCACCACCGCAGACTACGCCATTTCGGTGGCCCAGTGGGCAGACAGTTCCAGGACCAGAATGGTGACAGAGCTGTCGTGGCCCGATCCCCCGTCTGATCTAGAAGGTGCGTACGACATCTACCTCCTGGGCCTTGGCCCCGATGTGTCGGGGTATACGCAGTTGGACTTCCCTACTGCCGGCTCATATCCCGACCAGGCAGCGGCCAGCTACATGGTCTTGGCCACGGGCATGGATATGCCTGCGCTGCAGGCCTCGGCGGCCCACCATTTCAATCAGGCCTGCCAGTATGCATACTCCGCCAACGAGTTCGGCGCATGGATGGAACAGACCGCCGGCTGGATCGAGGAGTCCGTGTTCCCTGATGCCAACGAATGGACCCTGACCACGGGGAACTATCTGACCAACTGCCATAAGTATCTCTATGTGTCCGATGGCTTTACCGAACATGGGGCGCTGCTCTGGCCCAAATACCTGGCAGAATCAACCGGGGACCCGGACATCGTCCGAACGATTTGGCTTGGCTGTGCCCTAACCGAAGGCACCAATACCATATCCGCCACGGAACAGGAAATTCTCAACTCGGGCGGCGAGGGTATAGAGGAAGAGTATCAGATTTTTACCTCATGGAACTACCTCACCGGCCCACGGGATGACGGCTCTCACTATCAGGAAGGAGATGCGATTACCGGAGAGGTGGGTCTTCTGGCAACCCATAGCACGTATCCCGCCTCCGGCTCCAGTGCCCTGGTCACCGCTCCATACGGTCTGGGCTGCAACTACATCGAATTCACCAACAGCGGGGAGCCATTGCTCTATATCACCGTGTCGGCCGATCCGGACTGCTCACCGTGGGGCGCGGGTATTCTGACGCAGGACCTGGGTGGCTTCTTCACGTATCACACATTCGACATCTCTTCTTCCACTGGGGAAGGAGACACGCTGCTCACGGAGTGGAGCAGTCAGCAAAAGGCAGTGCTGATAGTGCAGAATCTCCGGCTATGGGCGGAACCGCAGGCGGATTTCAGCTACACCGCGAGCCTGGGATTCCCACCAACAATACCGACGAACCTCACAACCAGAGTATACACCGACTACCTGCAGCTCGCGTGGACTGGATCTACGGATCCTGACAACGACCTCGCCGGCTATCATGTCTACCGTGGCGAAGCTGCATATCTGGGCATTTCCGCCATGACCCGAGTGGGGGATGCGGTCACCGATGAAGATCCGGGCACTCCCGGCGTCCAGTGGACGGATGCGAACTCCTTTGGTGCCGATGTGGTTGGTGATCTCTCGGTGAACTACTTCTATCGGGTCACGGCGGTTGATGGTGGTGGAAACGAGTCAGATGCCTCCAACTGCGCCGGGGAAGTCGACAACCTCCTGGATGATGGCCCGTGAGGCACCCGTATTTGTGAGATGGAGCACTAAGCGTTCAGAGCCACCCTTGCTCGCGATACCAGGCCAGGGTTTTCTCCACCCCTGATGGGAGCCCCATAACCGCGCGGAAGCATAGTTCCTCCCGGGCCCGGGCAGGCGAGCAGATCCAATGTGGATAGCGCCCCTCCATGGCCTTGTTCCTATCCAGGGGAACGCGTACGCCACGGAATCGCGAGAGATGCTGCGCGAGGAACCCCACCAACGGCAGCATTGAAGCAGGAACCGGGATCCTCCTCTGCCCGACTCCCAGCAATAAGGAAAGGATCGATGCCAGACCAGCCCATGTGGTGATCTCGTGGGATGCAATATAGTATACTCGACCCGAGACCACGTCGTTGCTTCCCGCCAGTATGGCGCCCCGGACAATGTCGTCCACATAGGTCATGCTCTGCATCCCGGACCCGCCGGCAAGGGCGAAGTAGTAACCCTTCTTCGCCATCTTGAATACATGGAACAAATCCCTGTCTCTCGGGCCGTACACCGCCGGAGGGCGAATGATGACGAGACTCAGCGCCTCGGCATAGGAGTGGGCAATCCGTTCCTGCTCGAGTTTGCTTTCCCCATACCACGAGACCGGTTGGGGCTCGTCCTCTTCAGTGAGGAGCCGGCCTGTTCTACTCGGCCCTGCGGCGGCCAGGCTTGAGAATATTACTACTCTTCTGGGCGGATGTGTCGCTTCGCTGCATGCTTCGAGGAGACTTCTCGTACCATCAACGTGAAATTCGAAGAATTCCCTCTTATTGCGAGCATGTGTGGTTCCGGCAACGTGGTACACCGTGTCAACGGCCTCCACCACTGGTCGAATGGCTTCGGGGGACCATGAACCCGTTCTTACCACTTCGATGGCTTCCTCCGGCAGCCACTTCAGGGAGGAAGTCGGACGGAGGAGTATACGGACACCGCGGCCTGCGCTCAGGAGCGTATCCGTCAGGTGGGAGCCAATGAAGCCACTGGCTCCGGTCACGAGATCCGTTGGCATGATTACGCGGTGGAGGATTCGTAGATCCGGTAGGTCTTGTTCTGCTTTGCCCCCATGGCCTCTATGTCCCGTATCATCAAATGATTATCCTCGAGAACCCAGCCAAGCTCGCCGCCCACATAGCCGGCCTTGCGGCCACGAAGCAGGGTTTCGATGATGAGTATGACCTCGATTCCCTTCCGTCGATACTGTTCCTTGATCCCTAATGTAAGGAGCCGTGTGAATGAAATTCTCCTGGACCACCAAAGGGCCTTGAGAAACCCAAGTGGGAAGAGCCGGCCATTGAGATGTTTGAGCACCTCGTTGACATCGGGCAAGGTCATGCAGAAACCTGCGGGATCCCCATCGACCTCAGCGAACAGCAGGAGTCGCGGATCGATGATCGATTCGAGCTCGTGCGCCATAAAATCGACCTCCCGAGAGGTCATGGGCACAAATCCCCAGTTCTTGCTCCATGCTGCGTTGTAGATCTCCTTTATGACGTGTACTTCCTTCTTGAGCCCTTTCTTGTCAATGGCGCGTATTGTGATGCCGGAGCGTTTCCTGGCACGATTGGCGATCCGCTCCATCCGGGGGGGGGCCGGGGCGGATGCAAGGAGCTCGAAGGTCACAAGATCCTTGGTCTTTGCCAGCCCGGCGGCTTCCATCAGAGCTCCATAGTAGGGAGGATTGTACGGCATCATGATGCGGGGTGGTGAATCGAAACCATCCACCAGGAGACCGCATGTCTCATTGGTGGACCAGTTGAATGGTCCACGCATAGAATCAAGGCCTTGCTTCTTGAGCCATGCCCCCGCGGCTCGCAAAAGCTCCCGGGCAACGTGCCGGTCGTCGATGCATTCGAAGAAGCCCCAGAACCCCACATGCTCGCCATGGTACACATTGTGCTGCTCGTTCAGGCATGCGCCTATCCTTCCCACGGGCTCGGCCCCGTCAAAGGCGAGAAAGAGGGCCGTAAGGGCATGATCATGGAAAGGATGCTTCCCTGGCCAGAGAAGTTCACGTTCCTGACTGAGCAGTGGCGGCACCCAAAGGGGCTTATGGCGGTATATTTTCCACGGCAGCCGCTGGAAGGTCTTCAGCTCTTTGCGCGAATGGACTTGCCTGATCTGCATCATTCAAATCTGGTAACGAAAGGAGTTACTCATATGATGCCTTCTGCCTTCCCTACTCGGGCGAATACCTCTAGCACACGATCAAGTTGTTCATCTTCGTGAGTGGCCATATAGCTGGTTCTGAGCAGCTCGTCTCCCGGCGGCACCGCCGGTGGAATGACCGGATTGGTGAACACACCCTCATTCAGCAGGATCTTCCAGATCTGGAATGTCCTCATCATTCCCAACCCAATCTTGATGGGGATGATAGGGGTCTGACTCTGCATAGTATCAAAGCCCAGTGCCCGAAACCCTTCGCGCATCCGGTCCGCGATGGCACGAAGCCGCTGGACGCGCTCCGGCTCCTCTTCCAGAATCTCCAGGGCCGCAATAGTGGCGGCCACCGATGCCGGCGGCATGCTCGCAGAAAAGATGAGACTCCTGGCGTGGTGTTTGACATAGTGGATCACATAATCATCGCCGGCAACAAAACCACCAAGGGACGCCATGGACTTGCTGAATGTTCCCAGTAAAAGGTCCACTTCATCCGTGAGCCCGAAGTGCTCCGCGGTCCCTCTCCCATGGGCGCCCATGACGCCGATCCCATGGGCATCATCCACCATGAGCCGTGCATCATATGCCTTGCACAGCTTCACCAGGCCAGGCAGGTTAGCAAGGTCCCCTCCCATGCTGAACACGCCATCCACCACCACAAGTTTCGGTCGCTCCGCATTCTTCCTGAGAATCTCCTCAAGCTCGTCCATGTCACCGTGGCGGTACTTCGGGTTCTTCCCGAAGCTCAGCCTGCAGCCATCAACGATGCTGGCGTGATCTTCCCTGTCGGTGATGATCAATTCATTCCTGTCCACCAGCGAGGAGATGACGCCGAGATTCGCCTGGAACCCCGTGCTGAAAACAAGACAGGCCTCCTTGCCAAGGAATCGCGCGAGCCGGTGCTCCAACTCGTGATGCAGTTCAATGGTGCCGTTGAGGAATCTGGATCCGGTGCAACTGCTCCCGTAGTGTTCAAGCGCATCCCTGGCCGCGGATATGACACGTGGGTGCTGCGTGAGCCCGAGGTAGTTGTTCGACCCGATCATGATGACTTCTCTCCCCTCAAACTTGGCGATCGAGCCGTGGAACGGATCGATGGAGCGGAAGTAGGGATAGATCCCCAGGGCCATCACCTCTCTTGCTTGAGTAAACGAGTGGCATTTCTCAAAAAGGTCCATAGTGCCTCCGAATGAAGGGAAGGATCCTGGATATCACGCACAAATCCCGTTTCCCTCCCTGTGTCTTACCTTAGGTGCGCGTTGCCGCGCAAGAACGAAATGTGATGCCATGCCGTGCAATTCGTCAAGAAACTCTTCACCAGCTAATGTCCGAATGCCTCTCTCGGTGAGGATTCCGGGGAGTAGAGCGCGGAACCCACCTCTGCCAAGAACGCTGCCGAGGAGCTTGATCTATCCAGAGGCGAATGGAGCTCCCAGATGCGCCTGGCCGTGAATCCCAGCCTTGTGAGCACCATAGAGGGGATATCGTTCCGCAACCAGACTCGTATGGGATCAGTCAGCATCGCGCGGAGCACCGAGAGCTCCTCCCGCTCCAGGGACAAGACATCGCCGACACCGCCCCTACATGTCTCACACAGTATGCCGCCGGCCGAAGGGCTCAATGCGATGCTTCTTTTGCCTGCCGCACGGCCACACCGGGCGCATGAGTTCACACGAAGTCCATATCCCAGAATGCCTTGAAGCTTCAGTTCATACGCGAGAAGGAGCTGCTGGCCACTCTGTTGCGATGCCTTTTCCAACGTCGTCAGAAGCTCATTGAGAAGGTGATACACATTTGGTGAAGCTTCCTCCAGGGGAGTTTGGCTTAGGGCCAACTCCAAGGCTCGACCTGCCAATCCAAAAAGAGTCGCCGATCTTGTTATCCCGGGCCGGTCGGCCACAAGCTCGATCTGACTAATGGTTTTGAGACCACCTCCCGTCCCCACATAGACAATGCAGGAGATATCATGTGTAGGCTGCAGTGCGGACGCCGCAGCCTTGCCCGGCCTCCTGGCTCCTTTGGCAATAGTCGAGAGCCTCCCTATCTGCCGAGAGAAAAGCACGGCAATGAGACTGGTCTCAGAATAGGGAATAGTGCGAAGAACCACTGCTTCGATCCTCTGCAGCGCCATGCTCAAGAACGCCAGTGTGCCATGAAAAGGCTGGCTATACCAAGATAAACGAAGAGGTCAAAAACATCATTCATGGTGGTGATGAACGGTCCGGCAGCCAATGCAGGGTCAAAACCCATCCTTTTGAGCAGCATGGGAACAAAAGTCCCGGTGCACGTGGCCACCATATGCACGGTGAGCATGGAAAGACCAAGGACAAGGGCGATGCGAGATCCCTGCCAGAACCCCGCCAGAACCGCCAAGAGCAATCCCGTGGCCAAACCGTTCAGCACCCCCACACGCAGCTCCGTCCAGAGCCTGGGGAGCATGTGGCTCGCGCTGATTTCCCCCGTGGCCAAACCCCGGATTGCGATGGCCGAGCTTTGGATGCCGACATTGCCCCCCATATTGGTGATCACGGGCACAAAAAACACAAGGATGATGAGCTCTTCGAGACTGGTTTGAAACCGGCTGATCAGGAACGCGGATGCCAGGCCTCCTCCTAGCCCCACCACCAGCCAAGGCAATCGAAGCCGGGATATCCTCGTCACTGATCGCTCACCCATCTCTTCCTCGGCAATACCGGCAAGACGGGAGAGATCTTCCTCAACTTCCTCACTTACCACATCTACGATATCGGTGACGGTGATGCGACCCAACAGAGTGCCCGTGGTGTCCACCACCGGAATCCTCTCCAGATCGTACCGCTGGGCCAAGAGGGCAACTTCCTCCTGATCCAGCTCCGGGGGGACGGTCACCACATCGGTAATCATAATGCTCGACACCGGTGTCCCCGGCGGCGACAGGAGGAGCTTATGCAGCGGCAACACACCCCGGAGCCTCTTCTCGTTGTCCACCACATAGACATAGTGGATATCTTCCAGTTCATCAGCCATGCCTCGGACTGCCTCAATGGCCTCCGCAACCAATGCATCCTCCACCACTGCGGCGAACTCGGCTGCCATGATTGCGCCTGCAGTCTGGGGCGCAAAAACCAGAAGACGTTTCAATTCCGCTTGATCATGGGGCTCAATGAGGTCAAGAACACGGCCTGCCCGCTCGGGACTCAGGAGCTGGATCAGATCAGTCGCGTCATCGCTGGCCATCTCCTCCACGAGAGAAGCCAGAAACTCATCGCTCAGGCCTTCGGCCAGGGTTGCCTGGTCTCGATCTTCCACCTCTTCCAGTACATCAGGAGCGGACTCCCTGTCGAGCAGGTTGAACACTTCATGCATTTCATCGTCGTCAAGGTGCTCGAGGACATCCGCCGTATCCGCGGGGTGGAAACGGGAAAGCAATCGTTTCAGCCGTATGATGCTTCCCCGCTCGAGCAGGAATCGTACGGCGCGTGCGATGCGGTAGGTATCTGCTCTGATGAACTTGGTGGTCAAACGCTTCTTATCAGTCACCGATCCTCTCCTTCACTGCGCACATGCGTAGGAATGGACCGCTATGTTCAATCATGGGGAAAATCGCCACGTGACAGAGAGAGGAATCTCTATCCTTTCCAACCCGGCAATCCATCTTTCCATCCCGTCTCGGCGTAGCCCGCCGGCTGGCCGACCGACGAAGACGGACATTCCAGTGCCCCAATTGCGCCCGCCCGCCAGCCGGCGGGTACCGTAGCGAAGCCAGATCGCTACTGGGGAGCAACACGGGTGACAATGACCTTTGCAATGCGTTGCCCCTCGACCTGTTCCACCACGAAGTGGAGGTCATTCCATTCCACCGCTTCGCCTTCGTGAGGGATACGGCCAAGGAGATCATAGATGAAGCCGCCAACAGTATCAACTGAATCCGTTGGCAAATCGGTTTCCATCAGTTCGTTCAGATCATCAAGGTTTATCTTCCCGTCGACCCGAAAATGATCCGGCCCCAGCTTCTCGTACTCCGGTTCCTCTTCATCATACTCATCTTGGATCTCGCCCACGATCTCTTCAAGAATATCCTCCAGCGTCACCAAGCCTGCCGTGCCTCCATACTCGTCCACCACAATGGCCATATGAACTTTTTTCCGTCTCAGGTGGCGAAGGAGCTCGTCGATTTTCTTCGTCTCGGGTATGAAGTATGGCTCGCGAGCGAGATCAAGCACCGAGCGCTTGGTTTCGTCCCCGCTCTGCGAAATGAGCACATCTTTGGCATACACAATGCCTTCGATGTAATCCACTGACTCCTTGTACACGGGGATCCGCGTATGTCCATGTTCCTGGATCAAACGCACCACCTCATCCAGGCCATTAGTCACATCGGAGCACACCATATCCACTCGGGGGACCATGACCTCCCTGGCCAGCGTCTCGGAGAGCTCGTAGATATGATCTATCATCTTCCGCTCGTCTTCCTCGAGATTCCCCTCCTCCGAAGTCGCCACCCTCAACGCCTTGAGTGCCTTCGCCGCCGACTGATCACGCCTAGAAACGGCTCTCAGCCGATCCTCAAAAGAGCTCTCGATTCTCTGGATCAGCTTCACAATAGGAAGAAGCACCGCGAGCATAGAACGATCAATGAGCCTCATTCCTGTGGTCTCGCTTTCTTGGCATAGGCTCGTAGGTGCGACTCCTCTGCATCCTTCATGATTTTTTCCTCCTCGGATGTCTTGTGATCATACCCCAATAGATGAAGAACCCCGTGCGCCACTACTCTAAGAAGCTCCTCCGCGGGATCCGTACCATACTCATATGCCTGTTCTTGCACGCAGCTGACATCCACAATCACATCGCCAAGCAAATCAGGATCGGGGGCGGGGAATGCGCCCTCTTGCTGTGAGAACGCAAGCACATCAGTGGTCCCTTTCCGATCCGTATACTGCTCATTCAAAAAGACCATCTGATTTCGGTCGAGGAACGTCAGGCTGATTTCGCCAGCGGGGCTGCCCTCCGCGGCAAGAAGCGCCTCGATCCATGGGATGAGCCGTTCGACGGATAACCCCATGGCCTCACAATCCCCGTTTACGTAGATCAAGAAGTGCCGGAATCCCCATCGGAACACTGTGGGATACACGGATAGATCCTAAGACAGATCATCAGAAGATCCAAACTCTATTCCTCCTTTTTGCCCTCAGGGTATTTCACTCTGTGGTGATGTACCGACACGAGGAGCGGAACGAAGCTCTCTCTGATCTTTTCCAGATCTCGGAAAGTCAGATTGCTCTGATCGAGCTGCCCCCCAATCAATCGTTCGTGTATCACTTTCTCCACGACTTGCCGAATCCGTGTGGCCGTGGGCTCTTGGAGCGAGCGTACCGCACCTTCACAGGCGTCAGCCAGCATGACCACTGCTGTCTCGCGAGTTGCCGGTTTCGGGCCTGGGTAGGAAAAATCCCCCGGATCGATCCGCGCATCAGGATTCTGCTCCTTCATCTTCTTATAGAAGAACGAAATGGAAGTCGTCCCGTGATGCTGTGCAACAAAATCCACGATCACAGGAGGGAGCCGTTCCTGGACTGCAAGCTTCAGCCCCTCCTTTACGTGTGAAGCAATCACCAAGGCACTCATCTTCGGCGAAAGCTTGTCGTGGGGATTCTCGTTGAAAGACTGGTTTTCCGCAAAATACTCGGGCTTGGTGATCTTGCCGACGTCATGATAGTAGGACCCCACCCGCGCCAAAAGGGCATTGGCGCGAATCGTCTCACATGCGGCTTCGGCTAGGTTGCCCACGATCATGCTGTGCTGATAGGTGCCGGGGGCGTTGAGCGCCAGCTGGCGAAGAAGGACATGGTTCATGTCTGAAAGCTCGAGCAGCCGCAGATCAGTCGCACGGTGAAAGAGTGATTCCAGCACCGGAAGAGCAACCATCACGACGATGCTGCTCACCGCGGCATTCACGGCACTGTAGCCTATCATCCTCAGAAGGGTTCGCAGATCGGATGATGAAAGCAGCCCCATGGGGAGACTGGCGAGGGATGCGGCGGCAAAGATCCACAGTGCGGTGAGATAGAAATCACGTCTCTTTCGCAATTGCCTCAAGCGGAAAACCGCGGCAAACGCTCCAACCAGGGGAGGCACCAATCCCGCGACATCGAATCGAAAATGACTGCCAGCCATGAGAAATGCGAGTATGGTGAGGCCAAAACCCACGCCTTCGTCAAAGAAGATCGTGGCCAGCATTGCGACTATGGCCAGGGGGACCAGTCCAGCAGGACCCTCTAGTGGCCATCGTATCCCATAGCTTGCCACCACGCCGATGGCCAGAACGAGTATCATCAGCGTAGTATCCGACGGGGAGCGCAGTGCGGTCGGCGCCATGGCCACCAAGAATCCGGCTACCAAGCCAAGGAACAAGCCAATCCAGAGGAGATGGCCAAGCACAGGAAGAAAACTCCCGACATCGTGCCCCGCCATGGCGCGGGCAGCATACGCCTCTCGCAAGCTCCGCAACTCCTCAGCATCCTGCTCAGTGACCCTTGTGTGCGCCTCTACCACGATCTCCCCAGCAAGGAGCTTCCCTTTTATCGGGGAGATTGCTTTCGCAGACTCCTCTTGTCGGCGGGCAGTCTCCACTTGGTCGAGAACGAGCGTCGGCGCCACCATGGGCGCCGACAGCTCATACACAGCCCTTGCCAATAACTCGTGGTCAGGATGGCGAACTCTGACCATGTGGCTGAGATCAACACGGACATGCTCCTTCGTGGAGAGGGATTCTACTGCCACGCTCGTCTCCACCGAGTCACTTTCCAATATGATAAAATGCGGGGCGGAACCCATCATGTCGAGACGAGTCGCTATATGCCGTGCGAACAATGTGGGGAACAGATCTTCAGTCGCCTGAAAGATCTCGATACGCGTCGAATCCTGCGCCAACAGCGCCAGGGTTGCAGCCGACAGCGTGAACCCCGGCGTCACCATCTCCTCGGGTTCAAGCGAGCTATCCGGCAGGCTGCGCCACGATGAAACGGCATCCTCGAGAATCCGCAGCTTCATCTGGGCACGCAAAGGATTTTCCGCTACCCGCCGAAAGACCGGTGGCACGCGAGCGGCAGCCTCATCCTGTTCACGTTCGATCTCGCCTTTGGCCTTGCTTATGCTAAACGTGAATGGCGCGAGAATGGTTCGATCCGCCACCTGGCCCGCCTCATAGAACGGCAAGTCCGACATCTCGGCCGACGGACGCAGCAGGAGAAGCAATATCCCGAAACACAACCATGCCCCGGAAAGTGAAGCCGCCCTCTTATGGTCAGAAAAGCCTTTGGTGAATCGTTTGGAGAGTCCTTTTGGAATCACACGCATCAGCTATTCTCCAGACGCTCGTACGCTTCGACGATTTTCTGCACAAGTGGGTGTCTGACCACATCGGCTCGCCCAAGCTCCACGAACGCAACTCCTTTGACGTCTCGGAGCACCTGCCGGACATGGATAAGACCGGAAATCTGTCCTTGTGGCAGATCGATCTGAGTGATGTCCCCCGTGATGATCGCCTTTGATTTGTTCCCCAGGCGCGTCAAGAACATCTTCATCTGCAGCGGTGTGGTGTTCTGCGCTTCATCGAGGATTACGTACGAGTCATTGAGCGTCCGGCCGCGCATGAATGCCAGCGGGACGATCTCAATGGCCTCCATGGCCATGAGCCGTTTGGCCCGTTCCAACGGCATCAGATCATAGAGGGCATCGTACAGTGGTCTCAGATATGGGTCCACCTTCTCCCTGAGATCGCCTGGCAAATAGCCAAGCTTCTCTCCAGCCTCCACTGCCGGCCTCACCAGGATGAGCCGTCTGACCTCATGATGGGAAAGCGCGGAAATGGCGATAGCCGCCGCCAAGTACGTCTTCCCCGTGCCGGCAGGACCGATGGAGAAAACGATATCTTTGCTTTGCATTGCCTCAAGGTAGGCAGCCTGACCCGCAGTCTTCGGCCGCACCTCCTTGCGCGGTGTCGTGATCGCGTCGGTGGTTTGTCCCGTGACGCCATGTCTCTGTCGCTCTGGGGATATCTCGAAATCATCTGCTTCGAGCCGACGCCCCTGCTTCACCAGCCGGATGAGAGAGAGAAACAACGTCTCGAGTCGTTGCACCTCCTGGGCCTCTCCAATGATGCGAAGCTCATGACCTCTGGCCACCACCCTCGCATCTGTCCTGCGACGCACCTGGCGAAGCCACTGATCATTCTGTCCAAACAATCTGATAGGATCGATCTCAGAGAGAGTGATACACACGTCCCTTTGATCAGACTCCGGCTCGCTCAAATACATACCTCCGTGTAGGCCGCCTATCCCGCACTTCTCATCGGTTTTCGTCCGCGAAGCGGTGTAGTTGGCTGTGGCTGCAAGGCTTGCGACCGAGGACTCCGCAGGCGTACCCTCTGTCCGCCAGCTGGCGGACAGCAGGCAGGGCCAAATGCAACGCTGCAGCAGATGGCCGGTGAGAAATGCGGACTAACACCAACAGATGCTAGTATACGCGCCTGTCTATGTCAACGGCTCGCTTGAGTATTTCATGGGCCCAGGCTTTCTCTTCATGCAGACCGCGATCAGCATCGTCGTTTCATTCCTCATTCCCCCATTCCGCATTTCCCTTTTTTCCCGTTCCAGCATTCCCCCGCCCAGATTCTTCAGTCGCTCCTCTCCCTCAGAATGACACACACTTCCACTCCTTCTTCCTCAAACCCCTGTCATTCTGAGCGACTCCAAGGAGCGAAGAATCTCTCCCTGCTCCTCGTTTTGTCATCCGAACGCTGAACGCTGTCTTCTCCCCCCATCCCCTCCTCCCCCTCTTCGGATTTCGACGTTGGATGTTGAATGTTGAATGTTTCCGCCAGCCGGCGGATTCAATTCCTCAATTCGCATTCCCCCATTCCAGCAATCACGTATTTTCCTTTCCTCCCCATTCCCCCAGCTTTTAGATTTCAGATCACCAGATTTCACATTCCTTTTCCCAAATCCCCCCTAATCCACGCATTTTTTCTTGGAAGGGCGGCAATAATGGACTGGTAGGCCTCGCAGGGTGTCCAGCAACCGGGGCAACGGCCATTCCGTATCTCCAACGCCAGCTCCTTCGAGCATTCCAGATCCCAGATTCGGGACAGCTCATAGTCTGTTTCCCGAAGACTGCCAAGTTTCCGTTCGTACGAGGTACATGGATACACGTCACCGCGGGAAGTGATGAATAATGATGAGGAGAGGGCCTGACAACGTATGGGGCTTTTCCCCGTGCGGAGATACTCGGGAACGCGCCGTTGATAGAGCCACTCGAGAAGGAGCACGGGATTGGTGGGTACCCCCCGCCACCGGCTGAAGCGGGCGAGCTGCTGTTCCACCGCCTGGGGATCCAAAGCCACGATGTCAGGATGTCCGTAGTAGAAGGTGTCATGGGCGATATTCAAGTGAAGATCCCGTGGCCCGAACTTCGGAATACTCTCGGAGAGCGCATCCACGGTCTCCACGATCCTCGAGAGATTCTTATGCGTCACCGTCATGCCGAAGTAGACCTCTGCACCGGAGATTCCCTTGATTCGCTTGTATGTTTCAACAGCTCGATCCCACGTACCGTGCTTGCCGCGAAGTTCATCATGAAGCTCGGGCGGCCCATCCATGCTGACGCTCACCACCACCTTTGGTATTCCCCGCGCCACCACGCTCTCCGTAATGCGCCCCGTGCGCTCGGGAAGCGTGCCGTTGCATGGAAAGTGCAGTTGGAACAGATGTGGCAAGTGGCGTGCGGCTGAAGCAAGAATATCCGGCAGATCAGGCCGCAACATCACCTCGCCACCTGTGAGATCGAGCCAGTAGATATCGGGGTTGCATCTGAAGAATTTGTCGATCTCCTCGGTAGAAAGCTCATCGTCTATCTTTTGGTTCCAGATATTGCAGGAGGCACACCGCAAGTTGCACCGCGAGGTAATGGAGAAAGTGAGCTTATACGGCGCCGGGAGTCTCCCAAACCATGTCCGCCCGGCCCGCCAAGCGAATCGGAGCAGTGCAGTGATCTTCATGCCAGACCTCGGTAATGCGTGGTTAAACGATCGGAATAATAGCTAAGGGAAATCACGTCTCTATGGTTACCTCGCGGGTCGACGAGCACGCGCGATAACCACGGACTCGCGCTTCGGTTTCGTCAGCTCACAGCATCCGAACAATCGGGTTCGTGGTTCGAGAACGCAACGCACCATAGGCCTT
Organism: Candidatus Fermentibacterota bacterium; assembly: GCA_030620115.1. Classification (GTDB taxonomy): domain Bacteria; phylum JAFGKV01; class JAFGKV01; order JAFGKV01; family JAFGKV01; genus JAUXFG01. The sequence goes on along the minus strand of JAUXFG010000043.1, from coordinate 4,542 downwards.
ACAGAGTGGATACATGATCAAGAGCAGGCCGATCCACCCCAGAAACACGGCTCCTGTTCCGCCCTGGCGGTAGAAGAAACCAAGTCGCTTCGCAAAGATCGCCAAGATCGGAATGTGAAGCATGTAGAAGAAGAGCGGAACTGAGCCATACACCTTCAGAGGGCGCAGAAGTCCTTCTATGCGTGGCCCCACACCGACAAGGAAACTCATCCACAGGTTTATGCCGCCAAAGGCCCAGAGATTGTGCACCACATTTGGGGGGTACTTCTGAATGAGGTAGAATGAATAAGTGCCCACTGCGTCACAGCTAAACGTCGTGCCATAGCCTTCGCGCACACGCAGCATGGTCCCCAAGAGGAGCGCGGCCACGGCCACTGCCAGTGTATAGAGAGCCGCCTTCTCCTTCCAGCGGACGAACCAAGCCTCTCCAATGACCGATCCCAAGGCCGCCAATGCGAACCATGGCAGCACGGGATAGACGTTGAATTTCCCCGCATCGACCCACGTCTGTGCCAACGCTTGCTGGAGCGTATGGTCCATGTCGTAAGGGATGTTGATGAGAACGGGCAGGGCGGCAGTGATGGCCATTCCGATGGCCAGCCGCATCTGCCATCGGAATGCCACGATGAGTGAAAGAAGAATGACCGAGATACCGATGCAGCTAATGATCCCCATGTGGAAAAGTCGAAACGATCGAAAGCCCGACCACGATGCATTGACCCAGGTCATCTGCACGAGAATCAGAAAAAGGCCTCTCTTGATGAATTTCATCCGTATGGCGCCCGCACTGAGCCCCCGGGCACGACTCCTGAAAAACGAGAGCCACACCATGGCTCCCGCCAGGATAAGGAAACCAGGCGCGCAGAGATACCCCTGGAATCGGATGAGGAATTGCGACAGATTGTCAAAAAACGGGTCAGTATAATCCAGGCTTTTCCACATGGAGTGGAAGTAGTACGAACTGTGCCCCAAGGCCATCATCACCACGACGAGACCCCTCATATCGTCTATGAAACCATAGCGTCTTGTCTTCGACATCGGTACTGACTCCTGGGAACGCGGCTTACTCGGAGATCCCATTCAGGGTTGCGGTCAAGCTATTGATTCAATCATGGCCATGGTGATGGTCATGGTCATGAGCGTGATGATCATGCAGAAGCTGGCGCAGATCCACGCCGGAATCAAGCTCATCCATCTGCTGCCTGATCCGCTTTCGCTCCATTTCGCTTCTGGCCTTTTGCAACATGCCGGCCAAGAACATTGTGGCCAATTGTCGATCCGGCGCAGTAAACAGTCTATCCCTGATGTCCAAAACGAACTGGGGACAGCCCTCCATTTCAGCGGCAAGCTTCATATGCTCCAGGGCTGTTTCCCGATCCCGTTTCAGCATGAGATTGAGATAGGCGAACCAGAATCTCAGCTGCCAGTCTTTGGGGTTGTTCAGTATGCCTGTGTGCAATAGGTTCACTGCTCGGTCGGGATCAGTATGTGGATCATTCAGAAAGAGCGCACCCATATAATGGACATAGGTGAAGTGTGGATCCACCTCCACGGTACGATTCGCAAGCTCATAGAAGATTTCGGCCGCACGATCGAGCTTCTCTGCGGGGAAGCCGACACAGACGACCTTGCCGTCAATGATCTCATGATGGTGTTGGGCGAGCGTTTTTCCAAGATACTGTACGGCATCGATCCAAAGATAGTCCGCCACAAGAGGACGATTCCCCACCGATAGCATGGATAGAGTTGCCGAATTCAACTCCACACATTTCTCCATCGGGTCAGCGGAGGGATGCAGATTCGTTGCACGTCCGTCGATCATTATGAGACCGAAAACCAGCAAAGCCAAACCCGCGAGCCATATTGCTGCTGAGGTAATTCTGCTCATCGCATATCCCGCCTGCCGAATATCGCGATACTGATCCATGTGGCTATGATACTGTACACAAACGCATAAACGGTTCCGGCGACCAAACGGGCTCCCGGAATAGAAATGGCATCGGCCGCATTCATCTTGAAATTCACGTGAGCCATATTGGGCAAGAGATAATACGCCGCCTGTAGGAACCAGTGTGCGGGGCCGGATTGATAGGCTTGCGCCACCTGCAGCATCGACTCGGGAAGATGCAGATCCTTAAGATCCCCCGCTTGGGAAATCCACACATGGAGATTGGAGGCCATGTGCCCTGCCAGGAAGACCAGGAGGGTTATGAGCGTCGCCAATACGGGTGATGATAGATTGCTGGCAAGGAGCGCCACTGCCGAGATCATGAGCAGTTCGAGAAAGACCCCCCAGGCAGCCCCCAACAGAGGCCATGAGACAGCCCCTCCCATAGGCAGAAGAATGAGTACAAGGACCAAGAGCAGCGAGAAGACCAGGAGTAGGAGGACAAGGCCCATACCAAGGAAGTTCCCCACTACGAACTGCCAGCGATGTATCGGTCTGGCCAGCATCACGAGCACGGTCTTTTTCTCGATTTCCCTGCTGAGTGTGACGGCCCCTCTGGTGATGACCAGTACGAGCCCAAGAAAGAGCATGGCGCCAAGACCCATGTCCGTGATGAATCTGACCTCTTCGCCAATGGTCCACTGGCTGGCGAGTATGGCGAAGAGCATTACCAAAGCCGCATAGGCGATTATGCTGTAGAGAATCCTGGTGCCCAGGATTTCCCGGAATGAATGAGTCGCGATAGCAGAGATGACTTTCATTCCCCACCTCCCCGCTCTGAACTTCCCCGAATCAACTGGACGAGCGTATCTTCCAGCGTCTGCTGAGCCACACGGACTTCACGAATATATGCTCCGTCGGCAATTGCTTGGCTGAGGAATTGCTCTAGCCCCTCCTCGTCAACCGTCAGCAGCCAGACATCTCCCACCGCAGTCCCCTCCGGCCACCGCGCCTGCATCTTTTCCATGGACAGGTCGGCACTGGGCGCCAACGATACTTCCCGCTTTCCTTCGGTACTTCTCGTCAGCTCATCCAGGGAGGCCAGTTTCACAAGCTTACCCCCGGCAAGAACCGCAACTCGATCGGCAATCAACTCGGCATCCGAGAGGATGTGGCTGGAGTAGAACACCGTCTTGCCCCGTGCCCTTGCATCAGTAATCATCCTCCTGACAAGCTGTCGACCCAATGGATCAAGGCCGCCGAGGGGTTCATCCAAAACCAAGAGATCCGGGTCATGTATCAGGGCTTGTGCCATACCCAGCCTCTGGAGCATCCCTCGGGAGAATGCCTTCAGCTTCCGATGCGCCGCATCTGCCAGCCCCAACTCATCCAAGAGGGACGAGGCTCGTCGCTGGAGAAGGGAGCGGTCCATTCCGGAGAGTCGTCCACACAGCATCAGAAACCGTTTCGCCGAGAGTTGTTCATAGAAGTAGGGCCGCTCCGGCAGATACCCGATTGACGCTCTTGTTTTGGGTTCCTGGGGAGACTTCCCGTCTATCAATACTCTTCCCGATGTAGGTGCGTGCAACCCCATGAGGATGTTCAGGCTTGTGGTCTTCCCGGCGCCATTGGGCCCCACATAGGCCACAACCTCCGCGCCTTCTAGAGAGAAGCTCACACCCTTGAGTGCTCGAACCGATTTCTTCCCGAGAGCACCGGGGTAGACCTTCTCCACACTATCGAAGCTTACCATGCCAACCTCCTTTTACCGAAGGTGAATCTGATGCTCTCCATAGGAGGAGCATCAGATTCAATCGTTTGCTCATGGAAAAAATATAGCCCGACCACACTCCATCAGCAATCGAAATACCGGGCTACCCTGTATTGACAAACATGGCGGCAAAGACGGGACGCCCTTGTGCGAGAAGCTTACTGGAATAACCCGTCATGGGTCCATCTTTCGGGATAACCCGTTGCTCCAGAGTTGGCTCTGCGGAGAGCATCTCCTGAATCTTCAGGAAGTAGCCCCGAATGTCGGTGGCAAAGCAGATCATCCCGTGGTCGCGCAATATACGAAGCACCTGCTGAACAAACTCAGGCTGCCAGATCCTTCGCTTTGCGTGGCGTCTCTTGGGCCATGGATCAGGGAAGTAGATATGCACGGCCTGAACCGTTCCCGAAGGAACAAAGCGATCGAAAAACGATACCGTTTCAGCCACTACGATTCTCACATTGGAGATCTTCGCTTTTGACAACGAGTTCACCGCATGCCGCGCCCATTTCTCCCCATATTCCACACCAAGGAACCCACAGTGAGGGCGCCGTGCGGCTTCCTCTTTGAGAAATCGCCCCTTGCCTGAGCCGATCTCGATTTCCACCGGAAGATCGGCGCCAAACACATAGCGCCAGCATAGCGGTGCTTCCAGACGAGCAGTGTCAAGAAGGATTCTCATAGCACGATCAACGCCCACACCCCTTCATCTCAATTCTCCTCCGCTTCTCCGCCTTCAATCCCCTCTTCTCCTTCGATGTTGGATGTTCAATATTCGATGTTGGACGTTTCCGCCGGCCGGCAGATTCAATCCCCCATCGCCGCAATCCCGCAATTCCAAATACCCCCTCCCCCCCCCCCCACACTCTTTATTTGCTCCTTT
>JAUXFG010000103.1 GCA_030620115.1 Candidatus Fermentibacterota bacterium | reverse complement strand
TTGCTGCCGCTCCCCGGGATGAAGATAGACCACGAGCCCTACGGGGATCATGAGCGGATGGATTCCCGCCTTGTATCCGAACCTCAGGGCAAGGAAACATCTGGAGATAACTCGTTTCGCCCGATCAACGAACCCATGGGTCACTGGAGCGTGGGTAGTGAAATAGCCATCATATGCGCGGCGTAAGATCTGCTCTGAGGGTTTGGGATCGACCCAGAGAAGCCCACAATCGTGTGCACAACATTCCTTGAAACCCCAACTGCCGGGTGTGTCGTGCATCCTGTCTTGGAGCTTCTCGTAGAGAACTCGTCCCCTGCTCTGACAAATCGGGCAAACATTCATCTCTTGAGGTCCTTCCCTCGTTCGATCGAACAAGCGGTCGCCGCTACGCACCGGATCCTGACGGTGCTCATGGGGACATGCAGGGATTCATCTTTACCCATCGGGGATGTTTCATTCTCTCGTCTTACGGTCTCGGCCCAACGCTACGGCTCAAGATAGGAATGCAGAATTACGTAGAGAGATACCGGAACCGCGGCGCCACCCTCAGTCATTGCGAGGAGTGTAGCGACGAAGCAATCCCGCGCGGTACGCGGGATCGCCGCGCTGTCGCTCGCGATGACCCCCGGGGCCTCAGTCATTGCAAGGAGGGTTCTGTGCGCAAGGTACCGACCCAACCCACGCAGCCTACCAAGAAGTACGTGATCCTCCCTATCCCCGCTTCCGACGCTGGATCGATCGGGGGTCCGGGCGCTTGGTCTCGACCTCGGCTTCTTTCTCCATCTTGTGGAGTTCTTCTGGGAAGATGACCTCGCTCTGAGTCGAGAATACGGCGACATAATCGAAAGCAACCGCCTTCATCCTCTGTGGTGTTCCGTCCGGGCTGAAGAATGGACGGCATGTGGTGGTACGGAAGTCAAAACGCGCCTGATTACCAGGCAGCCATTGGGGCTGAAATGCATGTATGTAATGATGCCAGCCTTCCCGCATGTCCAGGGAAAGGATCCGTCTCTTGTTGAGATCCACGGTTAATCTCTGAGGAGCGGAATACGGCATTGCCCTGAGAATCAGCAGGTTGGCGTCTCGATTGGATTCCAGCGGGAAATTCAGTTTGGAATGGGTGTCCAGAGCCCATGAGTATGTAAATGGTTGCTTCCGGTTGGGATTTGTTTCGAATTTCCTGTCTACGTTATGAATATAGTATGGGCCGGCGGATTCGACTCCAAGGTCCAGCCCTCCAACCTTCACAAGCATCCCCACCCTGACCACTTCATCAAACCCGGGTTGCGGCTCCTGGCGATCACAGATCCAAATCGTCGAGATGCGATCAAAATTCAGAGCAGCGTCATGCCGGGAAAGCCATTCTTCCCCTCTGATCAGATGGAGCCATGGCTGGTCGGATGCCGCCCAGAGAAGAAATGCCTGCGCATCCTCAGGGCGGACCAAAACAAGATCACCTTGACGCACGCGTCCTGTGAGATGAGAGACAACATGCCCCCAAGTTTGTGTTCGGCTTCGATCAGATGCTGAAGGACCTTGCCATCCGATCAGTGATAGAACACAAGAGATCCCCACTACTATGGCTATTCTAGGCGCCAGCGCTTCCGTCCTCCACCAGACTGCCGATCTCGTCACGCCGATGCCGACGAGCAGGAGAAGAAACGGGATTATCGCGGAAATTCCGCCAAGACAGGGGGATGTGGCGGTAGCCCGGTGAAATACGAATAAGCTGGGAACGTACAGAATGCAGGACATGACGATGAGCAGCGTCGGTAATTTGCTCTTGGCGCTTATGAATAGCTTTCCAGCGGGGAGTGTAACCCGCTCCTCTTGCAGCCCTCTTATCAAACCTACAAGCGAGAATATGCCAACGATTGCTGCCCCCAGATAGCCGCCAAAACCCATCTGCCGGGCGAAATGTCCATAGAACTGCGCCGCCCCTAATGATGACGGAGCGGCTGGAGAATGTGTGGCAATGGTTACCAGAAAAAACCATGGAGCATAGATCACAAGGGCAACGCCCAGACAAAGAGCAGTCTCCCCAATGGGTGGACGCCCAGGCTTGCGCGAGCGGTGAAGCTTCTCCCACCACAAGATCGCGGTGCAGAAAAGAAGCACGTGAAGGAGAACTACCGTCAGACCGTAGTAGTGCCAATACAGCAGCCCGATGAGAGAGGCGAGGTAGTATGACCATGGTCTTCGACCGATCCGCCGCCAACCTGAGAGGAAAAAATGCAGCGCCAAGAGGTTGAGGAGAAGGAATCCGCTCTCAGGTCCTAATCGTCTTCCCAGGGTTGCCATGGGGAGCGATACCGCGTATACCGAAGCGGCAATAAGCCCGGCATGCGTCGAGAGGTGTCGATACCCGATGCGGACAATCACGACGATTGCCAGCAGACTCATGAGCATGCCGGGTATGTGAAGAATCCATGGATTTCGTGTCAGACGGCCAAGGATGCCTGGTAGAAGCCAGGAGGCAAGCGGGTGAGGTGGGATGGCCCCGCTTTTGATGGCAGGTATCAGCTCACCCATGCTCCGGAGCCCTCCTGTCAATGCCTTGATTTCTTGGTCATCGAGTCTGTCTCCGCCTGGTAGAAGCACGAGGACCAAAAGGTGCACGAGGAGCAGTACACCAACCAATGCCCATTGAGAGCGAGACATGGCTACCTCCACAATAATCGTGAACCCGCCGTGGGCGGATCGTCATGCAGTCGTTAATTCCGTTGTTTCATCATGCGTAGCCCGCACTTCTCATCCCGCGTCCGCCGCGGGACTGCAGCGTTGCATTTGGCCCTGCCTGCTGCGTTACGCTCCTTCGGACTCCTCGATCCCGCGTCAGACGCGGGACAGGGGATACGTCTTCGGGCTTCGCCACGGCGGAGCCAGGCTACGCCCTGACAGAGCCGGGGTCCTCGGTCGCAAGCCTTGCGGCCACAGCCAACTACACCGCTTCGCGACGAAAGCCGATGAGAAGCGCGGGCTAATGGCCGGGCATCATGCACTCTGCTCTGCCTTTGTGTCAAGATAACCGTTCGCGGGTTCAAAGGTTCGGAGGTTCAGGGTTCACCGGAAACCCAAATTCCGCCCCGGGGGTCATCGCGAGTAACAGCGCGGCGATCTCAATGGACGGATGAGATTGCTTCGTCGCTACACTCCTCGCAATAACTGAGGGTGGGGCTACGGTTCCGGAATCTCTCTACGGGATTCTGTATTCCTAATCTTGAGCCGTAGCGATAGGCCGAGACCGTAAAGCGAGAGAATGAAACATCCCATGATCAGTCTCTATGTGCGCATACTGGCGTTGACCGACCTGCGGCTCTTGCGTTACATTCCCCTGGTTAGATGAATTCATTCACAAAGGGTCAAGAATCATGTTATCTGCGGAGATTGAGTACAGACAGAAGGCCGTTATCGAGGCTATAATCGAGCATCATGTGCTCACCGCCCGACCGGTGAGTTCGGCTTCGGTGGCGAGGAAATGCGGGTTGGGTTTGAGCGCGGCCAGCATGCGCAATGTGATGGCGGAGTTGGAGGAGGCCGGGTATCTTGAACAGCCTCATACCTCGGCAGGCCGTGTCCCCACAGACAAAGGCTATCGCCTCTACGTGGATAATATGATGAAGATTCGGGGATTGACAAAACGGGAAAAAGAGGTCATCACGGAAGAACTCAAGGCTGCGAGGAAGGACGTGGATGAGACACTGCGAATGGCCTGCCAGGTCCTATCCCGTATCTGGAGTCACCTGGCGTTGGCTCTCGGACCAGGCATCACAGATGGCATCCTCAAGCGCCTCGATCTTATTCCTGTATCCTCTGAGAGAATCCTTGTGGTCATATCCGTTGCATCAGGGGTAATCCGGACAGTATTCGTTGAAGTCGACAAGGAGGTTGACCAGCGGCGGTTGGAAGCAACGACACGAGCGGTGAATGAGCGCCTCGCAGGCCTCTCCCTCTCCACTGCCTGGAAGGTGATTGGCGATGAACCGAGCCGATTCAGCCAGGAGGATCCGGTCATACGGCAGGTGTTGGTTCGGTTGGTGAAGGGGATTATTTCCTCCGATCTCAAGAATGACTTGTATTTGGATGGGGCATATCGTGTCCTCGTCCAACCCGAGTTCGAATCCCGGGATCTCTTGGGCACTCTGCTCAGAGTAGTGGAGGCCAAAGAGCCGCTTGCCCGTGAACTCAGCCTTTTCCGCTACCAGGAAGGACCTCGAGTGATGATCGGGAGAGAGAATTCAGTTTCTGAGCTGAGCCATCTAAGCATGGTGGGAGCCGGGTTTCGTGTCGGCCGAGTCAGAGGAGCCATCGGTCTGCTCGGCCCCATGAGGATGCCCTACTCAAGGCTGATTCCTGCGGTGCAGTTCGTGGCACGATCGATTGATGATCTGCTTTCCGGACAATAAATGAAAACGAGAGAATAGGACGACAGTGCAGTATTTCTTGTGAGACCATTGCTTCGTTTTTCCGCAATGCCAGGCATAGAGTTCCGCGAGAATTAAGTCCGGATGAGGCGAGCATCTTGCAAGGTATGCGATATGGCAGGCTGGCGGAGCAGCGAGCCGAGAGAGGACCGGGAGGTACGTGGTGAGCGGGGAGACTACCAAGAAGAGAAAGAAGAGCCCAAAAGGAGCTCCAAGGAAAAGGCGAAGGGGAACCAAAACGGCGGAACTCCAGGCGAAGCTTGATGCCTCATTCCTGGAAATCGAGACATTGGAAGCGAGGATAGCCGGGCTTGAAGAGACGAAGAAAGAACTGGATGATGAGAAACTCCGCTTCCTTGCGGAGATGGACAATGCCAGGAAACGAGCTCAGAAGCGCCTCGAGGATGACAGGAGGTTTGTCCTTGCCGAACTGATCAAGCCCATGCTTGATGTGGCCGACAATTTGGAACGGGCTCTGCGATCAGCAGAGGATGGTGGGAGTCCCGAGGCCCTGGCGGAAGGAGTGGGAATGGTGTATCGGCATCTGTCCGACATGCTGGCGCAGCACGGCGTGACGATGATTGAGACTGCCGACAAATCATTTGACTACAACTACCACGAAGCAGTTGGCAAGACATGCGTCCCAGGCAAAGATGAAAACGAGATTGTTGCTGAGGTCTCGAAGGGCTATCTTCTGAATGGAAGACTGCTGCGACCTAGCAAAGTCATCGTGGCAATAGGGAAAATCGAGGACGAGTGACACAAATGAAGGTTCCAAGGGGGTAGTGCGCAGATGGGCAGAGTAATTGGTATTGATCTCGGCACCACAAACAGCTGTTCAGCCCATATCGAGGCTGGGGGCGTCGTCATTATCCCCAACGCTGAGGGCGGAAGGACAACGCCTTCAGTGGTTGCATTCAGCGGAGATGGTGAACGCCTCATAGGTGAAGTGGCTAAACGGCAGATGGTGACCAATCCGCACGACACGGTTCACAGCATAAAACGATTTGTGGGCCGGCGATTCACCGAGGTGAGGAGGGAGGCGGAGCTGGTACCATATGGCCTGGTTGAGGGGAAGAATGGTGACGTACGCGTGGCACTCTCCCATAAAGAATTCAGCCCGCCGGAAATCAGCGCCATGATTCTCCACGCCATGAAGAAACGGGCTGAGGAATTTCTTGGGGAGCCAGTAGACCGGGCAGTCATTACCGTCCCCGCTTACTTCAATGATGCGCAGCGCCAGGCAACGAAGGACGCAGGCAGGATAGCAGGGCTCGAAGTGCTCCGCATAATCAACGAGCCCACTGCGGCTGCGCTCGCGTATGGTCTGGAAAAGAAAAAAGAACAATGTGTTGCTGTTTTCGATCTCGGTGGTGGCACGTTTGACATCTCAATTCTAGATATCGGCGACGGCTTCTTCGAAGTGAAAGCAACAAACGGTGACACTCACCTTGGTGGTGATGATTTCGATCAGAGACTGATCGATTGGTTGGCGGAAGAGTTTCAAAGAGAACATGACATTGATCTCAAAGAAGATGCAACGGCACTTCAGAGGCTCAGAGAGGCTGCCGAAAGGGCAAAGTGCGAGCTCTCGAATGTGCTTCAAACGACCGTCAATCTTCCTTTCATCACTGCAGATGAGGAGGGCCCGAAACATCTGGTTTCCATAATCACCCGAGCGAGATTCGAGAGACTGACCAAGGATCTGATACAGAGAACCGTTGGGCCGTGCAAACAGGCTATGGAGGACGCGGAACTCAATCCGAATCAGATCGATGTGGTGCTGTTGGTGGGTGGAGTCACGAGAATGCCGGCAGTGCAGGAAATGGCCAAGGATATCTTCGGCAAGGATCCGTTTCAGGGTGTGAATCCTGATGAGGTCGTTGCAGTGGGCGCTGCCATACAAGCAGGTGTGCTCGGCGGAGAAGTGAAAGATATTCTCCTCCTTGATGTCACACCACTCTCACTTGGCATCGAGACCGCAGGAGGGGCTCTCACCAAGCTCATCGAACGCAATACTACCATACCCACGAGGCGAAGCCAAGTATTCTCAACAGTGATCGACAATCAGCCGGCGGTAAGTGTTCATGTATTACAGGGAGAGCGGCCTATGGCGGCCGACAATAGAACACTCGCCCGATTCGAGCTTGTGGGAATTCCGCCATCGTCGAGGGGAATCCCGAGGATTGACGTGGTATTTGATATCGACGCCAACGGCATCGTCAATGTTTCGGCCAAAGACATTGGTACCGGACAGGAGCAGAACATTCGCGTGCATTCATCCAGCGGGCTCACCGAGGAAGAGATACAGAAGATGATTATTGACGCTGAGCATTTCAGCGATGATGACAAGAGGAAATCCCAGCATGCCCAGATAAGGAATCAGGCCGATGCATTACTGTATGATACCGAACAGCAGCTCAAGGAACACGGAGAAAAACTCGACGAAGAGGAGAGGAACGTCCTCGCAGAACGCATTGCCGAACTTCGCAGACTACTGGCACAAGGCGATGAGAATGAGATACGGACGGCGATGAGGGAGCTTAGTCAAGCGAAAATAGCCTTGGATGAGGCCGTATTCGCGGTTGAGGTGCAATCTGAGGATAATGAAGCGGGATCTGGCCAGGGCTTAGAGGAAAATGATGGGACTATTGGCGAGGAGGTGCAGGAGGGGGTACGCTGGCTCAAGGATGACTGAGTGTGATGACGAGCCGCGACTCTGATGGTTCGCACAGGAATAGCTTCACATCTTGACATCCCGTCTTTGAACCATTTCTGATGGCAGTTGCTGAATGCTTGATGCTGGAAAGAAATGACGAATCAAGGGTCCCGCCGGCATCCAGAAACTAGCGATCAGCATCGCGAAATCCGCCGGTCTGCGACGAAGATCGTTTCAAGGACTACGCCTCTCTGTGCGTCAAGACTGCGAACTCATTTCTACGCAAACCATAGACGGAAGACCGCGCAGACTCAGCGGTCTCTGCCGGCTGATCTTTCTATGAAGGAATGGAGGAGTAGTGGCACAGAAGAGAGACTACTATGAAATACTCAATGTTGGTCGCGAGACCGGCGAAGATGAGATCAAAAAGGCCTATCGAAAACTCGCCCTCAAGTATCATCCTGACCGTAATCCGGGTGACAAGGCCGCTGAAGAGCAATTCAAGGAGGTTGCTGAGGCATACGAGGTACTAAAGGATCCGGAAAAGCGATCCCGCTATGACCGGTTTGGGCACGATGGTCTCAGGGCCGCTCAACGGGGTGGCGGGTTTGCCGGGTTCGATCTCTCCGACGCGTTGCAGTCCTTCCTGAGGGATTTTGGAGCGGGCTTTGGTTTTGGTGACTTATTTGGAGAAGAGCGGGCCGGCTCTGCCCATGGTCCTCGCAAGGGAGAAGACCTGCAGATCAAGCTTCCCCTTACGCTTCGCGAGATCGCGACGGGGATTCAGAGGACCATCAAACTGAAAAGGCTGCACACCTGTGATGCCTGTGGTGGGTCAGGCGCCAAGGCGGGGACTTCTCCAGTGGTATGTTCTCAATGTGCCGGCACCGGGAGAGTGAAGCGCGTTTCGTCTTCGTTGTTCGGGCAAGTCATGCGAGTCGTCACCTGCCCTGCATGCGGCGGAGAAGGGAGAATTGTGAGAGCGCGGTGTGTGGCGTGTAGGGGCAGCGGCAGAAACGAGGTCGAAACCACGATCTCGGTAAAGATCCCGCCTGGTGTCGCCACAGGGAACTACCTCACGTTAAGATCCCAGGGACATGCCGGAATACGAGGAGGACCAAATGGTGATGTCTTTGTCCTCATCGTGGAAAAGGAGGACCCATTCTTCGAGCGTCAAGGAGACAATGTATTCTGTCGGCTTTCGATGAGTTTTCCCACGGCTGTTCTGGGAGGCGAAATTGAAGTCCCGACTCTCATAGGCAAGTCAAGAATAAAAATCCCTGCCGGAACTCCATCAGGCAAGATTTTTCGGATGCGTGGCAAGGGTCTGCCGCATCTGAGCAGTTCCATTCAAGGAGATCAGCTCGTACAAGTCGTGGTTTGGGTGCCGCCGACCATCTCGCGGCACGATCGGAAAGAGCTCGAAGCCATGAGGGAAAATCCCGCGCTTGAGCCTCCATCCCAGCTCCTGTCTCGAAAAGAAGGGGGAATGCGCCCATAGGTCACAGAAGGTTCCCTGCCATCCTGCTCTCCAGGGAAGTCCACGCCGGGGAGTTGGTCGCCCCTTCTATGCGCGACCAACATCGCCTTCTGCGGGTTTTGCGACTTGGACTGGGCGCCCAAGTTCGCGCGCTGCTCCCCAGTGGAGCGTGGGCGGAAATGAAGCTCATCGATGATCGGGTCCATCATCTTCAGATGGAAGTCATGGCAGTCTCCGAAGCAAGACCACTCCGGAATGCTCGAGATCTCACCGTGGCCTTGCCTTTGATCAAACGATCTGCACACCTCGATTTCGTCATCGAGAAGGGAACAGAGCTCGGCGTTGCCTCCTGGTGGATTGTTGCCACGGATAAGTGTGCTGACAGACGACTCGTGCACAGTTACGAGAAACGAATGAGGAGGTGGAGGCATATTATCGAGAGTGCGGTACTCCAGTGCGGAAGAACTTCGGTACCCGAAGTGACCGGCGTCATGAGCTGGGATAGATTCATTGCTGCATCGAGAGAGATCGGATTCAAGGTTGTTGCGGATCTTATGGCACAAGACATGCGGAGACCACGATGGGATCATGGCGCTGGATCAGGCTTGTTCCTGGTGGGTCCGGAGGGGGGATGGGGCAACGAGGAACTCAAGATCCTGCAAGATGAGGGATTCTCCCGCTTATGGCTGGGCCCACTTACCCTCAGGAGTGAGACCGCAGTACTTGCAGGCGCGGTCATCCTTCTCCTGGGCTGATGAACTGACCATCCTATCCCGCATATTGCATAGGCGTTCACAGGTTCAGCGTTGCCTTTCCTGCTAACCTTCACTAACCCAGAACCCTGAGCCTTTGAACCCGCGAGCCCTAACCATCCGAGTGAGTTGACAGAGAGATGCGAATTCCTAGCTTGAGCGGCCAACATCGCCGCGCCAATGCAATACCATTTTGATCTTGAAGGGAGAGATCGTATGCCAGCTGTTCGCGTAAAGGAGAGCGAATCATTTGAGAGTGCTTTGAAGCGGTTCAAGAAGAAGTGCGAGAAGGCGGGGGTTCTTTCTGATCTTCGCAGGCACCAACATTTCGAGAAGCCCAGCGTCCGTCGCAAGAGGAAGTTGTATGCCGCCCGCAGAAAGATGAGGCAGCAGCAACAACAGCATAGATAAATTGTAACCGTTCACGGGTTCAGAGGTTTCAGCGTTCATCGAAAATTCGCAGTTATGGCGCACATATTTGCCGCAGATTTCGTCTCCCCCCTGTAGGGGCGTCCGCCAGCTGGCGGACCGTGCCCACCGGCCTGCCTCGGCGACTTGTTACGGCGTTGTCATACATAGACGGAAGCCTTGGCGTAGACGGGGGGCGTCGTCCCGCACCCAAGGCTTTGGGTGCGGGACGAAGATGGGATGCAAGAATGTGAAATTATTTCTGCGCGAACCCTAAGGATTTCTTGCGCTGAGAGGCTGTGATGCCAGCACTGGGGGCACTGGATGCATCGATACTCTGACGAGTTTCTCGAGACAGTACGCCAGGCTACCGACATTGCGGATGTCATATCAGACTATGTCTCACTGAAACCTTCCGGAAAGCGCCTCAAGGGTCTCTGCCCCTTCCACAAGGAAAAGACCCCCTCTTTTACCGTCTCCTCCGACAACGGCCTCTACTACTGCTATGGATGCCACAGGGGCGGCAATGTCTTCAATTTCCTCATAGAGATCGAAAGCATCTCGTTCCCCGAGGCGGTGAAACAGCTCGCCCTGCGCGCCGGGATTCCCCTTCCGGCCCTCTCAGGTGGCGATCGAGGCACTGATATCCTATCCATCAACGCATGGGCCAACGAGATCTTCCACGGAATGTTGCTGAAGGGGACAGGCTCGTCAAAAGTGGCCATGGAATACTTGGGGCAACGGAAGATATCTACGCAGAGCATAGAGCAGTTCAAGTTAGGTTATGCGCCCGATCGATGGGATTTCTTGGTCTCGAAGGCAACAGAAGAGAATATGCCCCTTGGACGGCTTCTGGAGGCCGGCCTTGTACTCAAGCGAAAAGATGGATCAGGATATGTCGATCGATTTCGAAACAGGCTGCTTTTCGCCCTCCAAAGCCCTGCGGGAGAGATCCTTGGATTTGCGGGAAGGGTTCTCCCGGGAAGCGATGATCCGGCGAAATACGTGAACTCCCCTGAAACTCTGACGTACAAGAAGGCACGATTCATCTATGGCTTCCATCAGGCGCGCAAGGCGATCAAGGAACGAGGCCGGGCCCTCCTCATGGAAGGGTATCTCGACGTCATTCAGGCACACCAGAACGGCTTCAGCGAGAGTCTGTGCGTCAGCGGAACGGCTCTTTCATCCGAGCAAGTGGAAATGATCCGAAGGCGGGTACCGGAAGTGATCCTTCTCTTTGATGGAGATCACCCGGGCCAGGTCGCGAGCGAGCGAGCGGTGAGGATGTTTCTCCAAGGGGGTGTCTTGGCTCGCGTAGGGCAACTTCCTGAGGGTGAGGATCCAGACTCCTTGTTGGATCACCGCGGACCGGATGCACTCCACTCGATCATCGAGATGGCGAAGCCCCCTATGCTGTTCCTGATAGAGCGGGTACGTCATGAGGTGGGGGGCCAATCCAGAAAAGCCGTCCGCGCGCTGCTGCCCGTGCTTTCGTCGATTCCCGACCCTCTGTTGAAAGAAGATGCCGCGGAGGAGCTCGCACGGGCCTTTGGGTACAGCACCGCGGCAGTCCTCGGTCTGGTGCGGACGCCCACACGGAAGATGGACAAGTCATCGATTCCGCAGACGGGTGTTGCTGAGCACCGTGGGCTCGCATGGGAGGAGCAGCTCTGCAGATATCTCCTCATGCGCCCGCTCAGCAGAGAGGATGTTTTCGAAGAGATATCCGCTGACGACTTCGCGGATGAAGGGCTCAGAGCCTTGTATTCGTGGATGAAGGCCTATGCTGGACAGGCACATGGCAATGACCTGTTGACCAAGATGGAGGATGAGTCGCTCAGGCAGCTCGCCGCGGCGTTCTTCCTGAGCGAGAGACCCCTGGCGCCTTTGGAGCTCCTGATTGCTCGTGCGAGACTGGAACATCTCGGCAGACTATTGCGTACTCTTCGAGAAGACATGCGAGAGGCCGAGAGAATCGGTGATACGGAAAAGGTAAGGGACATCTCTGCCCAGATCCAGGAGATGAGTGCTCTGGCAGAGGGACTCAAGCCTTCTGTCAGGCGTGGGAATTGAATCATGCGGGGGTCGCACAGAGATGAGTTTGCATTCTTCGCGCATAAATTTGCTGTAGAATTGGTCTCTCCGGTGGGCACGGCATGCCGTGCCCACCGGAGGCGCAGTCCCGCGTGCTGCGCGGGACTGTGAAGTTATTTCTGCGCGAGCCCCGCAATATTTGGACAGTGCGATATGATCGATGATAAGGCCTGGCGCGAGAAATCCTTGCGGCTTGTCAGGCAGGGTAGAGAGCAGGGATTTGTGACGTACGACGACCTTGATGCAGCCCTGGGAGACGAAACAGCCGGTCCTGAAGACATCGAGAATATCCTCGCCATGCTTGAGTCGGCGGGCGTGCCAGTGGTTGATTCCGAGCGGGATATCCCTCAGAAACGGGTCTCAGACAGGAAACGAGGTGGGCAGCCGTCGCAAGAGGCTCTTGATCTTTCGCACAATACGTTGGAAGTCTACCTGAGGGAAATGGAGTACTACCCGGCAATCAAGGGCGCTGAAGAGAACAAGATCATCGAACACATGGAAGAGGCGCTTCGCACCATGAAACGTGGTCTTCTTCTCTTGCCATCGGGAAGAGAGAGCCTCATGGCCTTTCTTTCTCAGAAGCCTTCCCTCTCCGCTTCACATGAGATACTCAACGGATCTTACGTCTCCGCCTGCGAACAGAAATCCCCCACTGAAGAGTTCGAGAGGGAGGCTGAGAGAAGCATCCCTCATCTCGAGCATATGATCAGCCAATCGAGTGTTACCATGAGTGAGTTCGAGACAGTAGCGCTGGGTGTCTTGCGATCAGAAGATCATTCGGACGATTGTCCGAGGGAACCTGCGCCAGTTTCTGAGACATCGGCCGAGCAGCCCCGCGAAATGATCCGTCGAGGCTACGCGCAATTGGAGGACGCACGGCGACGGCTTGTGGAAGGATATGTCCGTCTCGTGGTAAGGCTCGCAGGAAGATACCGGGGTAGGGGAGTGGAGTTTCTTGATCTTGTTCAGGAAGGGAATGCCGGCTTGCTAGCCGCGGCAAAGAGGTTCGATCCTCGGCGGGGCCGGAGCTTCGGAACCTATGGCACATGGTGGATACGCCAAGCGCTGAGTCAGGCAGTCCGTGAACAGGGCAGATCCTTTCGTGTCACACGGTCACTGGCTGAACAGCTGCGGAAGCTCAATCGGGTGAGACAGGAGCTGATGCATGCGCTCGGGAGGGAGCCAGAGGTTGAAGAATTGGCAGAGGAAATGGGCATGGACCATGACAGGGTGCTCGATCTCCTGCGGATTACCAGGCAACCTCTTCGCCTCGACCAGCCAAGCAGTGCAGGCGATGACATGGCGCTTGGAGATGTGCTGGATCTGCAGGGGAACTCGCAAGCCCACGACCAGATGGCCCATGTACTCATGGCTCGACAGATTGAATCTGCTCTCTCCATGCTGGACGAACGGCAAGAGACCGTGGTGAGAATGCGATTTGGCTTCGATGATGGCATCCCTCGAACGCTCGACGAGACTGCTGAGAAGCTCGGTCTTGACCGCGAGAGAATCCGACGAATCGAAGAAGGAGCCCTCAGAAATCTCCGCCATCCGGATAGGCGAAACAAGCTCAATGCCCCTGAGTGACCCGGACTTTTCAGCATCCTTCGTCGCGAAACGGCTGAGGTTGCATTGCCTGCAAGCCCTGCGACCGAGGATGGCCGAAGGCGTATCCTCTGCGATACGTCGAGGCCGGCCGACGAAGCATAACGAAGCAGGCGCTGCGAGATCAGCCGTTGCAGTAGGAGGTTGGTGAGAAGTCCGGGTTGCTCTCTTGCTTCGACGAACTCG
>JAUXFG010000184.1 GCA_030620115.1 Candidatus Fermentibacterota bacterium | reverse complement strand
GGACCGAGGCGGGAGGCAGGAGGTCGCCACTGACGGGCTCACCTGCGTCTTCATGTGTTCGGTTTATCGTCTCACGGGAATCAACATGCCATATATGAAGTATGCCCCATGGCTTGAGGATCCGGCGAATCTCCTTGATGGCCGTGGTGGGATTGGTGAAGTGCGGCCACGATGAGAAACAGAAGACTCGGTCAAATGATTCGTCGGGGAGCGGCAGTGCCTGCACATCGGCCTGATGGAAGATCACTCGAGAGTCCGGGATCTTGGCCTGGGCTTTGGCAATCATCTGAGCCGAGAAGTCGATTGCATCAATCCGGCCATCCGGCCCTAGCGCATCAACCAGGCAGCGCAAGAGGGCGCCGGTACCACAGCCGATGTCCACCACATGTTCCGCTCTATCCAATCTCAGATTTGCAAGACCACGTTGCAGTCGACGGCCAATTTCCTGCACGTCAACGATCGTATCCCATCGGATAGCGAGGTCATCAAAGAACTCAATACGTGTCATAGAGAGTATCTCCAGCATAGTCTAAGCCCGATTCATCAGACAGGCCGGAACTAGTAGCCCCCAGTATGACGAAATCAATATAAATAATCACACTAGCGCATGATTATCATTCGCTTCCGGGTCGTCCTGCCGCCAGAGGTAGCGCACCACCAATAGGCTCCTGAGGGGAGTTGTTCGTCCGGGGTCCAATGCAGATCGATGTAGTCCCCGCCTTGCGACGTCTCACTCAGGACCGTGTCGACCAACCTTCCCATGGCGTCATACAGGTCTATCGTGATCCTCTCGTGTTCCTTTCCCGCAAATCGAAGGCCAAGACGCACGGCCCCCGTCGTTGGGTTTGGAATCGGACCAATGATTTCCAGCGCAGAGGAACCGATGTTGTCCCCATGTGACGCCGGACTTGGCTGGCAAGTGAACACGTATACTCGTCCCGCGTCATATGGGCTTATGCCGGGGCTCTCACTATACGCTCCGATCACCACGTCATCAGAACCGTCTCCGTCCTGGTCTCCGATAGGGGACAATGTCCAGCCAAAGCCGCTGCTGTTCAAACCGCCGGCTGGTGACGTCAGAGTACAGAGTGTGTCCGCTGTCTGTCCGCTGAAGACGCATACCACGCCTCCCCACAACTGCCGACCTTCCTCCGCAAGCACGCTGATCATGATGTCAGGATAGCCATCGCTGTTGACATCACCGGCGTAGGCTATGGAGCGACCGAAATAGGCAAAGCCGGCATCACCAAAAGGATTGACCAGCGTGCGAAGCACGTCCCCCGATAGACCGCCAAAGACGTAAACCCTTCCACCGCCGCCTTCTCCTGGTGCACTGACTGCGATATCGGCGAAACCGTCGATGTCCACATCGCCTGCACGGCACACCGAGCCACCAAAACGACCGCATGCTTCTTCATTGGGAGAATGGAGGGTATGGAGCAGATGTCCGGTCTGACCACTGAAGATGTACACCCTCCCTGCCTCAGCGGGGCTTGCATCAGGTGCGCCGACGAGCAGATCATCAAAGCCGTCGCCGTTGACGTCTCCGACCCCAGAAACTACGGTTCCAAATCGACCTTCTTCTTCTTCCTCTGGCGAGACCAAACTGTGGATGAGAGAACCATCATTCCCGCCAAAAACATAGGCTCGACCGGCATTGAGGGGCCTGGCTCCCGGATCTTCGCAAAAAGCTCCGATCACCACGTCATCAAAACCGTCACCATCCACATCTCCTGTATTGTCGAGCGAATAGCCGAAGTGACCGCAGGTCTCCTGATTTGGGGAAACCAATACCCTCAACACTGCACCGCTCACGCCACTCGCAATGTAGACCTTTCCGGCGTTCACAGAGTTCAGATCAGGATCTTCGAATACAGCTCCAATGGCAAGATCCCCGGAGCCGTCACCATCTACATCACCTATCCCGACCCCCGAGAATCCGAAGTATCCATATGATTCGGGGTTCGGAGACACGAGTGTGGTGAGGATCTCACCGGAAGTGCCGCTGAACACATAGACCCTGCCTGCTCGATCAAGGCCCGTGCCAAGTCCTTCTCCGTATGCCCCTACGAGAATGTCATTCACACCATCGCTGTTCACATCGGCGACACCAGATACTGCCCAGCCGAACCGCCCTTCCTCTTGCTCGTTGGGGGATGCGAGGGTAAACAAGACGCCCGGAGAGGAGCTGCCGATCAGGATGCTTGTGAGTAAGAGAACGATCAATGGCGGAGTTCTCATGGTGTACTCCTTTCACTTGCCCCTACCCCGAATTTCTCGCGGGCTTCCTGCTGCGACAGCCGATATGGCTCTATCTGCTGCGCTACGCTCTGTCGGATTCCTCGATCCGCCAGCTGGCGGACAGAGGCTCCGCCTTCGGGCTTCGCCACGGCGGAGCCAGGCTACGCCCTGACAGAGCCGGGAGCCTCAATCGCAAGCCTTGCAGCCAGAACCCCGCGTCCGACGCGGGGCTTCGCTTCGAAACCCGGCGAGAAGTCCGGGCTAACCGGATGAATTTGGAATAAACGATCTGGAATATCAAATCCGATAATCTAAAGAGGTGGGAGCGGAAGGGCAGACCCAGGCGGAAGCGCGAAGAGTTGGATCAAAAGATGCGCTGGGTGAGATCTTTGGCCAGATACACGGGGCCCACCATGGCGCCGGAGGCTGTCCAATCGCGGACCTTGACGAGGATTTCGTACGTCCCTTGGGGGAAGGTGAAGTCGAAATCTATGGGGGTGAATCGACCGCTATCCCATGTGCCGGTCGGATTGCCGGCTTCGGCAAACTTGGCGCCATCAAGATGCATTTCGTAGTAGTCTGCCACTGCTTCGCATCGCAGGGTCATAGTTCCGCCGGGGTACCGCAGCTTGGTGCGGAACATGGCGCGGCCCTCGAATACATTCCGCCCACGATTGACCAATTGGGTATCGCATTTCACGGGAAACCAGGTGTTTCCATCAAAGGAGAGCTCCCAGTCCTCCAGTACCAGCGCATCTCCTATTAGTGGACCGATCTCAGGCGCCGGTCCCGCGCGCTGACTGAGGATCTGCGAAAGCTCGCGGCCTGCAGGAGTGTCGTGTCTGAAGGCTGAGACCAGCCGGTATTGACCTTGGGTCTCGAACTCGATGACCAATGGATGCGAGATGTTCCTTCCGTCATGGAGATCCACGACTTCTACCAATACTCGCGTACCCTCACAGCGCTCGAGCACACGACCCGAAAGGAGGTCGAACACGCATTCGCGCTCAATGAGATCCGCAGGCAGATCCAGGGTAAGGACATTGACCACCGGACTCCACCACGTGTGCTCCGGGCACTTCCATTGGCCTTTGCGTGGGCCGATCACCGGTGCTCCAAGATCATGGATGCGTCGCGGTTCTCCGAGTTGGTCGCCATGCCATGCCCACTGCTCAGGTGTATACTTCGGTTTCCCATGGATGCTGAAGATTCCCGGCGTCACATAGGGGATATCGCGCAATACCGTTACCACATAGCCGGCATCAGGTAGATCTCTCGCCAGGGTTTCGATCTGAAATCGGCGGACCGCAAGGGCTGTGTTATGGGGACCATCCGGTTTCGAGTCAACGCACATGGTCTCGCCGAGAAGCAATGGTTTCGACAGCTTGCCGCGCATACGTTTCCCGTAGTGCACCCATTGCATGTTGTTCAGGTAGACATGCTCGTCGTGGAAATCTCCGGTTCGCTCAGCGCAGAGCCAGCCGGAGTTATCGATGAGAATACAGCCGGGGATGAGCTCCCGAGCGCGTTTCACCAGTGCTCCCCCGATATTCGGGTCAAGATGGTCGTTCTCGCAGGTCAATGAGCGGAGGATGACACAAGGATACGGCCTGTCATAACGGAAGAAATCCTCATACTCACCGAGAATGCTCCAGTCATCCATCGGCCGGTCCCAAACGGGATACTCCTGCCACACGAGCATCTCCATATCGTCGCAGAGCTGGTAGTATCGCTCCGGGGGGACCCAGAGGCAGAACTTGATGAGATTGAAGCCCAGCGACTTGATGTAGGCGATCTCATCTTGCATCTGCTCCTCTGAAGGCCACGGGCCCGGCAATTCGGGATAGTAACCCCAGTGCAGGATGCCGCGGACGCGAAATGGTCTGCCGTCCACAAGGAGTTGCTGCCCGCGTACGACGGACCGCTGGGCTACCGCAGGTCTTGGTCCGGTTGGAGAGGATCTGATCTCTACATTTCGAGTCCCCACCCATTGGACACCGATGCGTGGCAAGAAGCCGTTGGTCGTGTGATCCACATGCCGGCAGTGAACTTCAAGGATATTCTCGGCCTGTAACCATGGCGTGAGGTCGAATTCGAATGGTGTCCATGCACCGAGGTGGGAACCGACCATATGTCCGTTGAGCCGGACCTCGGCGGCGGTGGCTGCGGCTTCGACTCGTACCCAGGCATTTGGTCCGGGGCGGGAGAAGCTTCTGGTTATGAGTTGATCTTCCAGGCGTTTCTTGGAAGACTCGTTCACGGGCGTCGCTCCAGCCAGAATTTCAGCCGGGAATATCCGTCAATCTGGAAGTGTTCTACACGGATCTCATGAGAACCACCCGAAAGCGCCACATGGCTCATATCTTCCTCCGGAGCGTGCTGCGTCCAGTTCTCGAGAACAACGGCCTTGTCAATCATCACCCGGACTCCGTCGTCGGAAATCGTGTGGATTTCGTAATCGCCTTCCGGTAAGTCGATGATAGTCTCGGCCATGGTGGCGAAGTAGTCTGCCGGGACGTTGTCAGCCGGCGCCTTGCCTTTCCAGTTGAGATCGAGTGTTTCGGTCTCCATCGTGGCCATTGATGGTTGCGCGATGATCTCATCCCATCGGGCCGGGATCGGTCCCTCGGCGGTATCGCTCCATGCAACATACGTCACCTTCCATGTGGATTTGAACAAAGTGGCCGTTGCTTCCAGCGCCTCATCGCCCATATGGGCGATGAACGAGATCTCCGAGAGACCACGCTGGTGAGCCGTCACCGTGAGTCTCGCAGGGACGCGCCCCTCTTGCGGGTCAACATTCGCCTTTTCCCCACTGGACTCGAGCCGGAACGGCATGTCCGGGCCTACGAGAAAGAAGCGCGCGTCTCCCCAGGCAGATACGTGGCTCGGGAAAAGCTTCAGGGTCTTGTAGTCAATGGGGCCCCATTCGTCCACGATCATGGTCTCACGACCCCGGCGTGCGTTATCCGGGAGGAATGCAAACATGGTCCCATGGACCAGAGATATATCCACGTGCTGCGTACGTGTCTCCCAAGTAATGGGATACGGTTTGATCACAGGCTCCAAGGGAAGCACGACATTGCCACTCACCTCAAGTGTACCGAGGTAGTTCTGAAGAGGTTGGATTGGCACTTCACCTTGGTTCTCAGCGAATTTCTCGGCGCTTAGAATATTGTTGTTGCGGAACACGAAGCCTGGGCAGTCGGACCGAAGGTTGAGCACAAGATCGTGATCTTGGAATTCGTTTTGTTCCACCAGGATGTCGACTGAGTTGTGGAATCGAAGTGCGGTGTCATCTCCAAGAAATCGGTTCCGAGCAATGAGGTAGCGCTCTGATTTGGTGTTCTGTTTCTGCCCATAAGGCATGCTCTCGAACTGCTCATTGGGGTATGACCACAATAGAATCCCGGTCTTGTTGGATTCGAACCGGTTGCCCTCAATCAGGTTGTTGTGCCCATGTTCGATGGCAACACCGGCGCGGAGGGAACGCGTGATGTGGTTCCCCACCACAGTGGTATTGTAGGAGTATCCTGCCCAGATCCCGTAGTCGCACTCATGGAGCATATTCTCAGCGAAGACATTCCCATCTGAGAAGGTGGCTTCGATGCCATTGGCCACCGCATGAGAGAAGTCGTTCAGGTAGAGGACATTATGATTCGATCCACCCTCTCCGGTGCGTTCGGTGGTCTCGTGACCAGCGTACAGGAAGAAACCGTCGCCACCATGGGTGGCGCTGTTATGGGCAAACATGTTGTGGCAACACTGCTCGAAAACGAGGATGCCCGCTGAGTCCTGACCACGGTGATAGACACCATGGCTGTATCCTCGAACGCAATAGTCGAATCTGTTGTGGGAGATCTCGTTGTAGCTGGAGCGCCACAAAGCAAGGCCCCAGCCCGAGTTGAACGACATATCGTTGTCATACACAAACGAGCTGTCCGTTCGGGAGAGTATGATGCCGTTTTGTGAGTTGTGCCCCATGTTTCCGGCAATCTCCGCATGAACGCACCGGTCGAGATAGATGCCCGCGCCATGCTGCTCCATCCACTCGTTCTTGTCATTGTGATGTGGCCACAACCAGTCGGAGGCCACTTCCTGATCGGGAGTTGATCGAAGGTGCTGCCTGAAGTTGGATGAGAGATCACAGCCTCGTATGGAGAGGTTGCGACATCCCTTGGCATAGATGCCCACCTTGAAGCCGTGGATCTTGGCATTCAGTATGGTGACATTTTCCTTGCCTTCCACGATAATGGCTGTTGCCATAAAACTATCGGGAGGTCCGCCCGCGCGGGGGCCAACCAGTGTCGCTCCGTTGAAATCCACGGTAACATTGTCACCAGTGATCATGACAGATTCGGTCAGAGTATGTATTCCGGGGGCGAAACGAATGCTCTGATCGATCTCCATGCCGTTTGTCAGAGGAAGAAGAGAAGTCTCACATCCAGACGTGAGACACAAGACCAGCAAGAAGGAATATGTCATAGAAACCTCCATTATCCCGAACTTTTCACCAGCTTCCTGCTGCGGCAGCCGATATGGCTCTGTCTGCTGCGTTACGCTCCGTCAGCTTCCTCGATCCCGCGTCGGCCGCGGGACAGAGGATACGCCTGCGGGAGCCTCGGTCGCAAGTCTTGCAGCCACAACCATTTCTTCTGTCTCGCCACGAAAGCCGGTGAGAAGTCCGGGATAGCGGGGTCACCCCATCGTG
>JAUXFG010000038.1 GCA_030620115.1 Candidatus Fermentibacterota bacterium | reverse complement strand
TAGGTTGGAAACTTCACAAACGAGTCAAGTTTTGCAACGACATATGTGGGTTAGCTGCGAGGTGATGCTGGATGCTGGTTTCTGGATGCTTGATGTTGGAACGAGAACGGAACAACTCCAGATTCCATCCAGTATCCAGCGACCAGCAACCAGTATCGCTGCGCCTCAATCAATGCGCCACAGCATCATCACTCGTCGGTTTGAGGCGCAGCTTCGCTAGGATCGGGACTGAGGAATTCGGCGAAGTTCGCGACAGTATCAAAGGTCAGAGTTGCCAAGAACGGATTCTTCCATATGATTACACCGTGCCAATCTTTGATCTCACGACCTAAGGGGAGAGACCATAGTGACCACCGGAAGAATCCTGGCCATCGATGATGAAGTCAGCATCCTGAGCCTGCTCACCCGTGCATTGGAGAATGAAGGATTCGAAGTGCTGACCGCGACAGATGGAGAGAAAGGCCTCGAAACGATCAGAACCGAACACCCGGATCTGGTCATCAGTGATATCCTGATGCCGAGAATCGACGGCCTTGAACTCATTCAGATGATGCGGAAAGATCCTTTCATTGCGAGTACCCCCTTCATCATGTTGAGCGGAAAAGGCACGATCGCCGATCAGATCAAAGGCCTGGAGCTTGGCGCTGATGACTACATCGCGAAGCCATTCGAGATGAATCTGTTGGTCGTCAGAGTGAAAGCCATGCTCAGGCAGGTGGAGCTTCTTAAGAAAAAAACCGAGACAGCCGCACAAGGTCCATTTGCTGAGGAGGGCCTAGAACTGTTCGCGAGCCACAAGTTCGAGGACTTCATTATCGGTGATGAGAATCGGAAGGCATACGAAGCAGCAAAGGATGTATCAGAGCGCCCCGGCTGGCGATTCAATCCTCTGTTCCTCTACGGAGGACCCGGCAGAGGAAAAACACATCTGATGTGTGCCGTGGCAAACGCGGCCTTTGAGAGGGACAACTCCATCAGGGCCTTGTATCTCACGTCACAGGTCTTCAGCGATCAGATCCTGGATGCTTATGAGAACCGGAAGGTGGAGGAACTCAAGAGATCGTATCTACAATCCGATATGTTCTTCATAGATGATATTCAGTTTCTTGCCATATCGCCAAGCCTTCAAGCAGTGGCTGCGGATATCCTCTCGGCGATGTACAACAACGAGAGGCAAATCATGATATGCAGTGACAGACGGCCTGAAGAGATACGTTCCATCACGACGGAGATCAGCCGCAGATTCGGCGTTGGCCTCGTCGGCGAGATTGGTCCCCCCACGGCTGCTTTGAGATCAACAATATTGCGGACAAAAGCAAGAAAGAAGAACTGGCCGATCCCGGATCTTCTGCTCGACCGCATAGCCAATCGTGTCATATCGGATGTCCGAACGCTCGAAGGAATTGCCAAGAAGCTGGTGGCTATGCAAGCCCTGGGAGGAGTGTCGATCGATGAGAAGATCGTCGACGATGTCATACGACAGGTAAGCGAGACGAGCGTCAAGTCGGACCCGACGCCGGGATCCGGGGAGACTCGAGATCGAGGGAGTGCGGCGGCAGGCGCCGATAAAGTATCAGATTCAATGGACAGAACAGCGGAGGCTGCCGGTCACCTGGTCAAGGAACTGTCACGCGAACTTCAGGTGATGAGAGCATGGGGACTTCCTGAAGAAGTCGGCCCGGAGATCCCACGGGTCGGAGCGCAGCCAGTCATTGTGCTGGGAACCTCTGGAGCATTGGTGGCGGACGTTGTTGACGCATTGTCAGGGCTTGAAGGGCAGATGTCTCTAATCCCTGAAGGTGATCGGTGGGCATACCTGGTGCACAGAGATTGCAGCCGGCCCAAGTGGATTCTCATGGGCACGAACCAGTGGCGCAAAGGCGACGAGCTTGATAAAGCGATTGATGGAAACAAGAAGCCCGTGTTCCTTGTGATGCTCGACAGTCCTACGCCAAGAATCCCGGAAGTCCGCAACCTAATCGCTTCGATTCCTTCCGATAGAGGTCTGGTTGTTGTCTTCGTTGCGAGTCTTGTTGAATACTACCAGGACAAGGGAGCCAGGGGAATCCTGTTGACCAGCATGCGGAAATTGTTCAGAATCCCAGAGGAAGCTCCCCTTGTCTTGGCTTCTGTTGTGAATGGACACGATTGTCGAGAATGGCTTCGAATAGCCTTGCATCATGGGAATCGATAGTCTGATCGTGTAGCAAACCCGGACTTCTCCCAAATTCCGCTTCCAGCGGGATCATTCAGGCGGGAGACTTCTTTTCGCCTCATACATCCGTCGATCAGCCTCGGCCAGGATCTGCTCGACTCATTCCGTGCCGTCGGGACTCCAATAAGCACTACCGACTGACAAGGTCACCGGGAAGTCAACCAATTGATCTTCTTGGATTGCGGCAATCCCGCGGCGGACGCGGGATGAGAAGTGCGGGTTAATCCCCCTTTACGAAAGGGAGAGAAGGTCGGATGCCCGGACTTATTGAAGAGCACGATCTACTGAACGTACCCAAGACTCCTGAGCCTTTCGCGTGTTTCCTCATCGATTTTGGCAGACTCAAGTGGTGGACAGCTTCTTTGGGCTTTCATTCTTTCAAATTGACGCCAGAGCGAATCCGCAAGCTGCTTGTGACTACTCAATAGATTCCGCTCCTCCTTCGGATCATCGCTCAAATAATACAGCATCCTTCTTACGATCTTGTCTCCTTTCTTGATAACATACAACTTCATCTCACCCGTCCTAATCGACATAATATGGTGCGGTCCGGCTGCGTCATCGCGTTCGCTGAGTGCGAAGAGATCATCATCCTCCAAGCGTCGTGGCATTGACTGCGTTCGTCCCCGAACCATCAAAGGGAGCATGCTGGCTCCATCGAATCCAGTGCTGGAGTTCATGGCGAGGAGATCGAGGATGGTAGGCAAGATGTCAATGCTTCGAACCTGCTCCTCAATGACGGTCGACGCAAACATGCTTCGCGGAAACTTCGTGATCATAGGAACCTTGATAAGTTCATCATATACCGTATGACAATGATACCCAACTTTCCCATGCTCTCTGAACTCCTCACCATGGTCTGACGTGAAGATGATTATCGTATTATCGTAAATCTCGTTCCTCTTCAGAAAATCTATGAGCCGTCCGAGTGCTCGATCCATGGTGAAGATGGCTGTATCGTATGCGCTGACAATATGACCCAGATCCTGCTCATCTATTGCACGATCACCAAAGTTGATCTCGTCAAGAAGGTCTATTCTGATCGTATCCGGAAGATCTCCGGCGTAGTGGTCCTCGAATCGAGCCAGATATTCTGGTGGTGCACGATAGGGAACATGAACCTCATAAGTATGGAGGAACATGAAGAACTTCTCTGACCCGGAAGACTCCAACCACGCCGTCGCCTCATCCACGACCTGTTCGAGGTGTTCTCCTAGAATCAGCTTGTAGGATTCAAAGCCTCGATCCAGACCATAGGCTGGGGACATCTGACCACCGCCGTGGAAGCCCGCGGTTCGATACCCATGAGACAATAGAATCTCCGCCATGGTCGGCACGCTTGATGCCACGCGTGCACCAGCATGGTGAAACGCGCCATGGTGCGAGGGGATCAGTGACGTGAACATGGAGGCATGCGAAGGCAGGGTTGATGGCGCCTGGGCAATGGCTGTTTTGAACAATACGCCGTCGGCCGCAAGCTGGTCCACGGCTTGACTGGTGCGCCGGTCATAGCCATAGCAGTGGAGATGATCCGGCCTTAAGGTGTCAATGGATATGAGCAGTACATTGCAGTCTCGAAACCGGTAGTGAGCGCTGTGGAAAACCGATCGATGCAGGACAATTGAGACGATCGCGATGAGCCCCACAACTGTTGGTACCGCCCACACTCCAGAAAGCTTCGGTCTCATTGCACGCGATCCTTGTTCATGGAGTCAACTCGAGCATTCAGGCCAAGATGCCAACCTACGATTCTGCGGCTGCAGACGTCAATGATGGCGAAAAGATACACGAATATGATCCCCAGATGTATATATTATCCCCGGCTAAGCTGCTACAAGAGGATCTCTCCCGTCTCCTTGCCAAGCTCGACGCCCAGCAGCCCGAACAATGGAATCTCGAGGCGAATAGCCCTTGACAGGCTTCATCGTAGTTCTTATACTTCTCGATCGTGTGAATTGCATGTGGGATATCTTCAAGAAAGGAGATTTGCATGACATCACGACTTACGTGCGTGATGCTCGCTCTGCTTCTGCTGCCGAGTCTGGTTTTTGGGGTGACCCAGAAGGACCGTGAGGTTCAGTACACTGGTGAATCCGGTTTTCCAGAGGACACCAGAGGCGATGAGTGGATCATCTATGACGACGGCGACTGGGACTATACCTGGTCCAGCGAGGGGACGTACATGTGCAACCTGTTCTTCCCTCGTGACATCAGTTGGTATCCGTTCCAGGTCAGCAAGGTTCAATTTTTGTACGGCAAACTGGAGGGGAACACAACCGGAGCGGGGACAGTCAGCCGCGTCCGCGTTTTCGACGCCGTTCCGGCTCCGGTCACAGAGTGGGTCGGCCTGCCCGCGACCGTCAATGTCTGGCAGACGCTCACTGCAGCCGCCCCGCCCGTTGTTCTGACCGGTGACCCCTTCTATGCAGGTGGCTGGCTGGACGACATGGACTCGCCAAACCAGGGGACTGTCGACTTTGGCCTCTGGCCCGGCCCATATTGGCCTGTTGGCAATAATAGTCCGTTCATCTTTGTCGGAGGACAGACGAGCGCCGCCACCACAGGCTGGTCCACCACTCTCTCTACCTACCCGACCACCTCCGTCGCATCCTTCAGAGTACTTGTTTCGGGCGAGACCGTGCCTGTTGAGCTATATGGCCTCGAGGGCAAGGTGCGTCGCGG
The DNA here is from genome assembly GCA_030620115.1 of Candidatus Fermentibacterota bacterium. GTDB lineage: Bacteria > JAFGKV01 > JAFGKV01 > JAFGKV01 > JAFGKV01 > JAUXFG01. Next base: position 24,481 of record JAUXFG010000038.1, on the reverse strand, counting down.
CTATGTTGCGTTAAGCTGGCGGACCGCGTCAGAGCAGGCCAACTACGGATTCAATGTATACCGGAGCGATGTGGAGGATGGCCAGTACACCAAGATCAACGATCAGCTGATCCTTGGTCACGGAACAAGTGCTGAACCGCATGATTACGCGTTCGCCGACTACCACGTTGAGCGCAGCCAGACCTACTACTACAAGGTCGAAGACGTTGCCACGGACGGCGCAAGCACGTTCCACGGCCCGTTGGCAGTGCCGGTCGGCAATAATTTCGCCTCCTCATGGGGTGAGATCAAGGCAGAGTTCAAGTAGAGAGTACTAGCTCTCTGGCAATCGGAGCCTCCGGCTTCCTGGCTGGAGGCTCTTTTTGGGTAGATCTCTTCCGGCGCTCAGAATAATGAGCATTAGCCCGCCTTGAGCTGCTTCTTGAGCGTCAGAGCCGAGTGGCGCCGTTCTTGATCCCGGGCATACCGAATCACCGCTTCGACGTGCTGCAAAGCAGCCTCGTTCTTGCCATCCTTACGATACAGTATGGCAAGCGCGTGATGTGCCGCCGCGTATGTAGGACTGAGCTGTACGGCGCGCTCGAACGAGGTCGTCGCCTCCTCCGTCCGGTCGTGATCCAGCAGGAAGACACCGAAGTTGTAGTGCACTGGTGCCCAGTATGGACTGTTTTGGATGGCCAACCGGAACTCGTTCTCTGCGTTCTCTATGCCCCCCAGCCTTGCCAGGCAGGTAGCCAATCGTAGCCGGGCTGGAAGAATCGTCGGGTCTATCTCCAGGATACGTTCGTAGGCCTGAACGGCTTTGGCATGATCCCCCGCCTGCTCCGTGCATCGCCCGACCATCATCCAGCCGTCAACCGGATCCCCACCGTTGTCCAATCCTTTGTGGGATGCGCGCAACGCCTCGTCATGTCGCCCGTGCAAAAAGAGCAATCCTGCGAGCATCATCCACACGTCGCCTTGCTCTGGATATAGCGCTACGGTTTTTTCCGCCTCTTTCAGCGCGGCGGAATGATCACCACTATGCAGCAACGTACTCACAAGGCCGATACGAGCATCCTTGTTGTGCTCGTTTGCCTGTAACGCTCGACGGAACGCAAGCGCCGCCTCGAGCCACTGTCCCTGGTGAACGTATCCTCTCCCAAGGTTATACCATTCGTGAGCTTCCATCATATCCATAGGATTGGCGCCATCGAACCAACTTGTCTTGTGCCCTGCCTTTTCCCATGAACCCACGTAGCCGAGGGCTATGAGCCGTGCCTCGGTTTCTTTGTCAGGATCGCTGAATGCTGCGTGGCCTTCCTCAGGCGCCTGTGAGATCAACGAGAACAGCTTCTCCTTGAGCGCTTCAGCGGTATCAGGGTAAGCGTGAACCTGATTCTTGTTTTCCTCCGGATCGGCCACGGTATCATAGAGCTCAGGCTTTGGCCCATAGATGTATTTCCACGGGCCCGATTGAAAGCCCAAGAGCACACTCCACCCAAAATGTAGTCTCCCATAAAAGGTCTCGTAATAATGATCATGCTCGGCCCTTTTCCCCCCGTGGATAAGATCAACGACGCTCGTTCCATGCAGTGTCCTCGGCGGCTCGAGCCCAAGCAGTTCCAAGAGGGTGGGAGCAAGATCCACCGTCCTCACCGGTTCTCTGACTGTGCCAATGATCCCCATAGGTCGCGGGAACCGCAAGATCAGGGGAACCCGTAGGGTACTATCGTAGAGGAGAAGCGCGTGGGTGAGCTCGCCATGTTCACCAAGCGCCTCACCGTGATCCGCGGTGATCGCCAGGATTGTTCGTTCCAGAAGACCTGTGTCTTCAAGTCGTTCTCTCAGTTGACCGACACACGCATCTACAAACGCGATCTCTGCGTCGTATGGCCTGCCGGCAAACATGGCGTCGTACGGGGGCCGTGGCTCAAAGGGCTGATGGGGATCGAAGTAGTGGATCCAGACGAAGAACGGTTCCTTGACGTGATCCTCGAGCCAGTGAAAAAACTCCCAATTCACTTCATCGGCGGGTCGTTCCGCGAAAAAGATGGAGACGCCGCCCATGGCCGGCTTGTCTTGTCCCTCCCGCTGGCCGAAAGAGTCGCCGTAATGGTCGAACCCTTGGTCAAGATTGAACCGGGAATCCAAGGGGAACGACCCTACAAACGCTGCCGTGGCATAGCCGTTCCCTTTCAAGATCTCTGCCAAGGTCAGCAGCGAATCAGCAGCCTTGTAGAGGCCATTCTCATGAACTCCGTGAAAGGCAGGATAGAGTCCGGTCATGATTGAGACGTGTGATGGAAGCGTTATCGGAACACATGTCCGCGCATCTTCAAACAGAACTCCTTCCGACGCAAGTCGATCAAGGTTCGGTGTCGTTTCTCGCTGATAACCGTAGCAGCTGAGCCGGTCCGCCCGGCAGGTGTCGATGGTGACAAGCACCAGATTCGGACGTTGGCCCCCGTTACATCCCACGGCGACCAGAGCGCCAAAGACAAGACCGAACCGGAACTTCTTCAAGTTCCCGCCCCATGGTAGCGGAATGTCATTTCGCGCAACCGTTGATCCAACGACTCTGTGAGGAGCGAACTCCTGTTCCTGTCAACATAGTCGTTGCGAACCAGATCCATGACCTCCGCATAGTCTCTCTCTACGGGCTCGGAGATGCTCTCCAACTTCAAGATGAGATACCCTCCGTCAATGCGCACCACATCGCTCATCTCACCTTCCTCAAGAGAGAACAGGCTCTTCTGAAACCCTGGCCCTCGCTTGGCCGTTTCGCGGAGTGTAAGCTCGCCTAGATCTCCACCGTTGCCCGCCGAGGCTGCCGATGAATGCGCTCTTGCCAAATCGGCAAACGATTCGTCCCGCAGACGCTTGACTACCTCATTGGCCTTCTCCCAGGCCTGCAGACGCTGATCCTCAGTCCCCTGGATCACTATTTCTCGAACATGCCATGTCTGGGGCTTGGCGAATCTTGTACGGTGCTTGGCGTAGTGTCCGCGTAGAATATCTGCCTCAATTGCCACAGCGTTGAGGCCGCTTCCGAGCACACTGTCTACGAAGGACGTGCCGATCCATGCTCGATATCGCTCCCTGGCGATCTCATCCTCAGCAAACCCCAGCGCCAGCGCCTTCTGATACAGCTGACTTTCCATGGCAACCCCTCGCAGAATCTGCTCGAGTTCGTCATGGTCTTTGGGTATCACTTCATGGGCGGCCAGCCAGCTCATGACTTCACCCTTTGTTGCCGCCTCGTCGCCCACCCGAAACACCGTAGTCGTCTCTGGAATATCAGCGATGAGCGCTCCCACTTTGAGCTCCACCGTAATCTCCTGCCTAAGACTATCCACAAAAGCGTCCCTCATGGAGTCCAGCTGCGCCGTCATCAGTTCTCGTCTGATCCTGGGCGCAACTTCCTTGAATGGCTTCATCTCTTCGGGGCTGCGCTCGATGACCTTGAAGATGTGGTAGCCATGCTCGGTCACGAGCGGGCCTCCCATGTCTCCTTCGTCAAGCGCAAAAACCACTGACTCGATTGATGGGGGGAGTTGGCCGCGGAACATCATCCCGACCCTCCCCTGCCAGCCTCTGCTTTCTGATGACGAGAACTGCTGAACGAGCTCATCGAAGTCGGCGCCGGCGTCGGCAAGGGCACGAACCGACTCAGCCCTGGCGCGCACATGTGCTCGCTCAGCTTGCGTTGCAGCTTGCGAGAGGGGTAAAAAGACGTGTTGGAATGTAACACCTGGCGGTATGAAAAACCGTGCCCAGTTCCGCTCGTAGTAGGCCAAAAGGCTGTCTTCCGGAACGTCGACCTGTCTCGTTCCTTCTCGTTGCATCATCTCTCGGACCAACAGTCGTCGCCGTGGGCCCGGTCTCAGCAGAACTCCGTCTTCCGGTACAAGACGCTCCGGAGGTATGAGGGTCCGTTCAAGTGATAGCTGAGCGGCTATCCTTCGTTTCCAATCCTCCATGCTTTGGCTCTTACCGGGATGCCTTTGACTTTCGGGCAAGCTCATGATCCTGAGCTCAAGATCCTTCGCCCTTATTTCACCTCCTCGGTAGGTGGCAACCACATCCTTATCCGGACCACATGACATAACGAAGCATAGAGTGATAGAGACACCTACCAGAATTCTGTTCAGCCGGGCTGTCATCCATCTTCCCGGCCGCGACTCAGCACGTATACTGGTACCGTATTTTGGCATCAATGACCTTCCTCCGTGTGTTCATTTTCTTCGAGACTTCCCATAACCCAATTCCAGTTGAGTGATTCTTGTGGATGACACATGTTAAGTGGCCCATTTCTGAGTTGTCAACACCAAACGGGGGAGAGGTGTAAGCAACATTCTAGCCCGAACTTCTCACCAACTTCCGGCAATAACGCCGCATCTGGAAACGCCTGCTTTCCGCCGGCTGGCGGACAGAGGATACGCCTGTGTCATCCTCGGTCACAAGCCTTGCAGCCACTGCCAACTACACCGTTTCGCGACGAAAGCCGGTGAGAAGTCCGGGTTAAGCGGCTCGAGGCAGGCAGGGCTGTAGACGTCAAGCAACGCCCGAAAAGCAGGACAGGCAACCGCGACCAGATCCTTCGTTCGCGCACGAAGGACTTGACCGGCAATCCAGCATTCCACTATTCCATCATTGGAAAATCCTAATTGCGGAACGGAGCTTGGCTCCAAAGAGGAGACACAACGTATGAAAGTCACCAGCGTAACCGAGATGCGAGAACTGGATAGAACGGCAATCGAGAAGTTCAGTATCCCTGCCGAACTTCTCATGGAAAACGCCGGCCTGGCATCGTACACGGTCCTGGCAAGGGAGATCGGCATCAAAGGCAAGGTATTCCTCATCGTATGTGGGCTTGGCAATAATGGAGGGGACGGATTCGTGGTTGCGCGGAAGATCCATTCTGCCGGCGGCATCGCCAAGATCCACGTTCTGGGCGACTGCGGCAAATTCAAAGGCCCTGCCAAGCTCAATCTCGATATCATCCGCCAGCTCCCCATCGAACTCGCGGAACTTGAGAACGTGGAAACACTGAAATCCGCGGTCGCTGACTGCGACTGCATTGTCGATGCCGTGTTCGGAACAGGGCTCACCCGGAAAGTGGATGGACTCTATCGCCAGGTATTGGAAAGCATGGATGAGAGTCGAAAACCCATCTTCAGTCTCGATATACCCTCCGGGATCCATGGTGATACGGGCCAACCTATGGGTTACGCCGTACATGCGGACCATACGGTCACATTCGGTCTACCCAAGTTCGGCAATATGCTCTATCCGGGATATGAGCATTGCGGCAAACTCCATGTGTCTTTTATCTCGTTTCCTCCAGCCATGTACGAGAAGAAGGAATTGCTGGTGGAGATCAATCGTCCTGCGGAACTTCCCTCCCGGGCCCAACATGCGCACAAGGGCAGTGTTGGGCAGGCACTATTCATCGCAGGAGCGGCAAGCTACCTCGGTGCTCCCTATTTCGCGGCGCTTTCGTTTCTCAAGGCCGGTGGCGGTTACTCTCGCCTCGCAGCCCCGAAGTCCATCACCTCATTCATTGCGGCGAAAGGGAGCGAGATCGTCTTCGTACCACAAGAGGAAACCGCGGCAGGAAGCATCTCCTTGAAGAACAAGGAAACCTTGCTGGAGTTAGCGGAAAGGATGGACATGGTTGTTCTCGGCCCCGGCCTCTCTCTTCACGAGGAAACACAGCGACTGGTACGAGAGTTGGTTCGCGAGATACATGTGCCATTACTCCTGGACGGCGATGGCATTACCGCGCTCTGCCCCCATCTCGACATCATTAAGGAACGACAGGGCGAGACAGTCCTGACTCCCCACCTGGGAGAAATGGCCCGTCTTACGGGCGAGACAGTCTCTGAACTGGATATCCACAAGATCGCCCATCTTCAGAAGACTGCTCGTGCGCTTCGCTCCACCATCGTGCTGAAAGGAGCGCATTCCCTCATCGGCTACGCTGACGGGAGAGTTTTCATCAATATGAGCGGCAATCCCGGCATGGCCAGTGCCGGATCAGGAGACGTCCTGACCGGCGCCATTGCGGCAATGTTTGGCCTCGCTCTCCCACTCTCTGACGCAGTACGACAAGGTGTGTTCATCCATGGCGTTGCAGGCGACTTGGCAGCCCGGGATCTTGGGGAAGATGGCATCACGGCCCAAGATCTCCTCGACTACCTCCCTCTGGCCGTACGCGGCTGCCGCGAGGGCTATGACCGCGACTTCCAGGAACGATATCAAGGAGTCACCATCGTCTAGATCGCGCTTCTCTTGACGTGCCTTCTGGCGTGAGTATTTTGTTTGACAGAAACCCGACCGTCCGGTCGGTCAGCCCTGGAGATCACCTATGCATACCAAAGAAAAACTTCTTCGATCTGCTCTGGATCTTTTCCTGCGTCATGGGTATGAGAGAACATCCATGATTCAGATTGCCCGACATGCAGGGATTTCGAAGCCAGGGATCTATCATCACTTCCAGAGCAAGGAGATTCTTTTCCAGGAGGTCTTGGACTTCTTCTTCGAGCAAATGAAAGAATGGAGCATCAAGCGCTTCGCCGCATGCACCACCACCCATGATCTGCTCCATGCCTTCTTTCAATCATTGCGATCATTCCGGGAGGTGACGGACACAGTCCTGCGGGGCAAATCAGTGCCCTCTGAATATAGCTTCCTCGAACTCATCCTGGCTGCCAGCAAGAGGGATCCCCAGATTCAGAAGAAGATCGGAGAATCGTTCATGATCACCCGGGAGCATCTCGCCAAAGCATTGAGCAAGGCTCAGCAGAGGGGCGAGATTCGAAGCGATCTCGACCCCGAGATCATGGCGCTCCACATTCACGCCCTGATCGAAGGGCTTTCCGTAATCAGCTATCTCGACAAGTCAGTAGACGTGGATGCGATTGGGGAAGATCTGTTTCGCAACATGTGGATCCTGCTCAGCAAAGCAACAGCTCAATGAATGCGGGCACTATCGAGATATCCCCTCACCGAGCCGTAGGCTCTACGAGCCGGAGGCCTCAATCGCCCTTCGCAAAGGAGAAAGGAGATCGGATGCCCCGACTTCTTGAGATCATGCTTAGCCCGAACTTCTCACCACCTTTCGGCTGTAGTCCCGCGTCAGACGCGGGACAGAGGATACGCCTGCGGGGTCCTCAGTCGCAAGCCTCGCATTCAGAACCATCTCGGCGGCTTCGCTTCGAAAGCCGGTGAGAAGTCCGGGCTAGAAAAGAGCATCGGTCATCAAAACTGACGGAGGACCAAGATGGGTGTTCCACTGAGTCATGCTATTGTCCGTATCATAGGCATCCTGCTTCTCGGGCTCATGGTGCTTCTGGTGGCAGGGAATGCATCACGTATTCCCGGTCTGGCTGAACTCAAGCCATCGTGGCTCAGCGAGAGAACCATCATCCACACGATGTTTCTATTGCTGACCTTGGCGATATGGAGCGCCCTTCCCGGACGGAAGCTCGGAGAGTGCGGCTTCGCCATGGGAACATTCCGCCCTACAGTAGGATTGTTCCTCTGGGTCCTCCCTATGGCCATCTTGTCCACCATCGGCACCTTGGTCTCCCGCTCAGCCGAAGCTATTCCCAGCCAGACGCAATCCGCCTTCTTCCATGAGGTCGTATTCATTTGGATCTTTGCGAGCATTTGCGAGGAGTGTTTCACGCGCGGTCTGCTTCAGAGCCTCCTCTCTCCCCTATCTGGCACGGGCTTCATGCTCTTCCGGCGATGGTTCTTGGGTGCGCCCGTGCTTTTCAGCGCTCTCTTTTTCGGCCTGATGCACATCCCCGTGGCAAGAGAGATGGGACCAATAGTGGTGATTCTGGCGACTCTCCTCGGTCTAGTTGCGGGATACTACCGCCAGCAGACAGGGAGCCTGATCCCTGCCGTCATCGTCCACATGCTCTTCAATATCGGAGGTTCACTCCCCGTGTGGCTCCTATCGCGATCGGGATGACATAGGGGCTGGCCCCAAGGGGCATCAAGAGAACCGCGAAACGAGAGGCTTCGCCTCCGGTGGGCACGGCATGCCGTGCTCCTACATGGCGGAGAACAATTCTACGCAAATCCCTGCGCCAGAACTGCGAACTAATCCTTGCGCGAACCCTTAGGAATGTTCTGGGCCATCCTCTCGAGAAGGAGTTCATAGACTGAGGCATTGTCACAAAAAAGCCCCCAGACATACCTCTCGCGCCACCTGAGATTCATCAGCCCATGGGAGTCATCATAGGGATCGGTGATTCTGCAGTGTCCTTCAATGTCAATATCTTCCGGCAGATCCTCTCCTGCCAACCGCAGATACTGGCTCACCATGGTTTGGGCATTGACTCTATCTTCTGCCACGAGAAGAAAGAATTCCACCTCCTCACCTTCCAACTCATAATCGGCCACAAATGCAGAGTGGAGGAACTCGTGACCGAGGAAATCCCGAGACACGTACTGTTCCGTGTTTTTGATTCTGCCCTCTAGGGGAAACCATTGTAGGGGGAGGGGAAAGTCCGTCTCGCCAGGAAGCTGCACGGCCACCTCAGTCGCCACCTCTGTCAGCAGGGAATCAGCGCTTTCTCCAAGACCATAGCTGGAGAGTTTCACATAATACTGCCCCTTGAGAAGGTTGAGACTGCCATCTGCCGCATAACCCTGAGATCCGATTGAGAGGAAAAACCCACGGGTGGACCTCTCGCGGCTATAGACTCCGAAGGCATTGGTCACGTCACCATGACGATAGATGTCAATGCTGAGAAATCGACCATCCTCGGTCTCGTAGTTCATCACTGCCAGTTCCCGGAAATCATAGCGCAGATACAGTTCAGCAGCGCCATTGATGTACTCGAACAGGGTTTGCGGCGTGTAGAATGTTGGCTTCGAATCATGCGTCCAACCCGGAATCTCCGGGAAGCAAGACCACTCATCTTGGGCATCCACGCCCCATGCTACTGCCGGCAGACTCCACAAGACAACAAGTCCAAGGATCAGGCATCGTGTATCTCTCATAGGATCAACAACCTCCAAACGCGAACTCTTAACAGAATCGTTCCAGTGCAGAGGCCAGGCCTCTTCCCAGTACGGGAAGCGAATAACGTTCCTCTGCCTTTCGTCGTGCCGCGCGGCCTAGCTGATTTCGCATTGCCACGGAATCCACCAGTGCCAACACCCCCTTGGTGAAGCTGGTCCTGTCATCCGCCACAAAACCATCCACACCATGTTCGATCACGCGTGCGGCTTCTCCTTTCCCTGAGACCACCACGGCCAACCCTGCAGCCATATACTCAAAGAGCTTCGTGGGACTCTTCCCGCGAGTCCAAGAATCACTGTGGGCCAAAGGCAGAAGTCCGATATCAGCGGAGGCGAGTTCTCTGGGCATCTCGTCCGGAGAAACCCAGTCTCTGAACTCAGCAAAGCGATCCAATCGCTTCCTCTGAGCCGCTCGGCGAACCTCATCCATGAAAGGCCCCCCTCCCACGCTACGCAGGAGCACGTTCTGTTTTCGTGCGACCACAGCTTCCAGCACATCCAAAAGAAAGAGAAGATTGTCACGAATTGCCTCACCCCATACTACACCGTTCCAGAGCAGCACCACGTGGTCCTGATGCTCTTCAGGCCGCGGTCTGAACAGCGTGACATCAACACCAGTCGGAATATAGACAACTCGTTCGTTTAGCCGCCGCAGCTGTTCGAAAAGGAAGTGGCTCGCGGCAACAGTGAATTGCGCACCCTGGACAGTGTTCGCCAGTATCTCCTCCGCGTTCTCTGTGCCAAACAGCAATTTTGTGATCCGTGGACTCTTGAACCCGCAGAAGAGAGGTACGCCGTAAGGATCGTTCCGCACTTCATAGTCATCATAGTCCAACACGTATGGCCTGCCGGTGATCCGGCTCACCAGGAGTGGCGCGAGTGCATGATAGTGGATCTTCTGTATGTAGAGCAGTGAGCCCCGGTATGGCAGGAGACGGGTGGCTCCCCGCACTATCAGGGCAAGCCTTCGGTGGTCGGGCAAACCATACATCTCCGCTTCGGGAAGGTCGGGCGCTAATCGATCGTGAAAGGAGAGTACCCTGGTCTTATAGCCGTACTTTGCGAGCTCCCCGGCGAAGTGGTAGCAGCGCACGCGGGTGTGGGGATATGCATACCCGCTCAGGCCCACAAATTGGACCGTCTTGGGCGCCATGGTCAGAGTGACAGTGCCCTGAGATAGGCCTTTTCCAGATTCACCGCAACTGCGCTCCAGCTGTGGAGTTCTTCTGCCTTCTCTCTCGCGAGCCTTCCAAGACGTGCACGCTCCTCTGGATCGCTGAGAAGATCAAAGATGGCGGCGCTGAGCGCACTGACATCTCCGGGCGGGACCAGAACACCGCAGTCGGAAACCATACGCTCCACCTCCCCCACTGAACTAGCCACGATGGCCTTACCTGCTGCAAGGTACTCCACGACCTTAAGTGGGCTTTTCGCTCTAGTGGCTTCGTTGTCTTCGAAGCAAGCAACGGCCACATCTGCAGCAGACAAGTAGTCCGGGATCCGGGCATAAGGCACCGCCCCTGTAAACACTACCCGCTCGCTGATCCCCATGGACTCAGCCTTCTCTACGAGTTCGGGGAGACGCCATCCTGCGCCCACAACCATCAGGAGCACATCGGGCATTTTCTTGAGCAGCTGTGCCCCTGCCTCCAAGAACTGACCCACATATTGCGTGGCATGGAGCTGTCCCAGATAGAGCACCAGGGGCCCGTCATGTTGTAGTTCTGATCGAATGCGTCCGGGGTCTCGGCCCTTGACGAAGAACTCGATATCCGCCCCCACAGGTGCGGGAAAGATACGGTCTTCCGGAACTGCGGCGCGCAAAGCCAAACCCTTGAGAACCTCACTGGCCACGGAAACCGTATCGACAAGCCGGGGCAGCCTCGTTTCCATCCACTTCAGCCATCCTGGCGCCCGCCCGTTGGTCTCGATTTCTTGTATCTTGTATTCCCAATCATCCCAATCATAGTGGATTGGTCGCCCCGTCGTATACGCAGCCCAAAGCGCAGGGATCGTGGAGTGAGGCATGCATTTCTGCACATGCACCACATCGCAAGATTTCGCACACGAACGCAGTATTCGCATATTTCGTCCCAATGCCGTAAGATTCCTGCCCAATTCGAGAAGCTCCACCCCGGGAAAGCCAGGCACATCCAAATCCCGAGAGCCCTCCAAACGATGATAGGCCAGGGTCACCCTGTGACCACGCTTCACGAGCTCTCTTGCGAGGAATCTGATGCGAACCGTCCAGGGCTCCTGCGGGGAGTACAGGTCGTGGGGATGGACCATCAAGACGTGGAGGCGCGGGCTTTCACCCTTTGCGCCATTACGCTCTTCCATTTCCTGACTCCCTGGATAAGAAGTTGATGCATTCCCACTGCGGTCAGCCGCAAGAGGAGAAACCAGCTAGCAAATGATCGACGTCGTTTCCTCCTGTCGCCCGTCCTCTGCTGAACCTCATCAGGGCCACTGATTAACACTTGCATGGCCCTATAGATCCTATACGGCACCGAGTTCCTGACTTTCGCAAGACGTTCCTGCGCACCAACAAGACGGTCCGACAGGACACCGATATCCTCGAGTGCACCCCTGAGCCTTGCCTCTGCTCCCTGGCAACGCTCATTTGCTTCGAGCAGCCATGTATCTCGATCACGAACATCCTTGTGAAGATGCTCCAACTCAGCCTCTGCATTGCCGAGCCCCTTGTACACCTTGACAAGTTCCCCCACGAGGCGTTGCTCGAGCGAAGGGCTTCGCTCCCTTCCCCGGGGATTGTTGCAGAAATCATACAGTGGCTGCGGCTCGGACTCCCAATCAGACACAAGGCCGCTCGTATTCCCACTCATCGTCTCCCAGTTCTCCAACATCCGAATTGCCCGATGTACGGCATCCCGAACCTGTATTCCATCGGTGGGGTCGACTGCCCACCCAGCTCCGGCCGCAATCACCACGGGAGCAAGCTCGAGGTAATTGCTCAGCAAAACAGGTAGACCACTCCATAGATAGTGGTAGACCCTGGTTGGAGCCGCCAGAAATCGCTCCACATTCGGCAATGAAAGATCCACACCGAAATGGGCAGTACTCAGCAAGTCGGCCAGTTCTTCCCATGGCATGAGGTCGCGGCGAATAACTCGGGGATGAGAGAGCAGCTCCTCGGGCCACTCGGGAGCCCTGCCGGGAAAAAACCCCTGCTTCCACTGGGGATGCGGACCTCCCACAATAGTGAGCTTCCCCATTCCTACCTCATCTAGCGCATCAAGAAGCGCTAGAAGGGCCGCACTGGGATTCTGCCATGGCCAGAAGATCCCCGCAGCCACGAAATGAGGTTCACCGGACGGGCACCGCACAGGAGCAGATGAGGGGGGTGGCATGGTGAGCGGCGCCACATGCACCGGAGAGCTGTCCAGTTGCACGCCCGCCTGGAGAAGCCAAGGAAGGAAGTATGCCAACTGTCGCTGGCTTCCGCAGAGGTAGAAATCCCCGAGATAGAGCGCACGCATCTTGCGCGCCACCAGACTCTCCCAATGAACTGATGAGAAGTAGAGGCTCTCGAGGAGAAGTGGACCATAGAGGTCTATTGCCAGTGGAACGCTGAGGCCATCCAGCATCGCTGCCAGGGGCCATTGCACGGTGAGCACGACATCGGGATCCACATCACGCACCACGGGCAAAAGCTCTCCAGGATGGTGGCTGAGTTCAAGCGCTTCGGCAGGGGCCCCGGAAACATTGACCACATTGGGTCGAGGAACGGAAACGAGGACGCGGTGCCCCCTGCTCTCGAGCCCCTTTGTGAGCCCCCAGCAGCGCACACCACCCCCTGCAGTAGGATGTCCCCAGCTAGGCGGGATATCCTGACAGAAAATCAGAATCCGGCGTGGGGAGAAGGAACCGTCTTCGATCATAGCCGCAGAAGCTCTTTCAGCCTATGATAGAGCCTGAAAGCACGCGTATCGTAAATCCGACGGAGTTCTTCACTATCCTCCTCCAACTCCCCAATGCGTCCAAACAGTGAAGCTCTACGTTCCAGCTCAGAGCCAAATCCTTTCCCCTCCGCGCGTTTCCGCAGATTGTCGGGAGAGAATGTGGGCGCTGCCACCCAGGATTGGACTCTCTTAGTGGTCCGAGCGTAGGTGAATCTCTCCAGCACGAGCTCTCGCCCTCGATTCCCCATATCCTGAAGACGATCCCGATTGCGGCACGCCCAGACCAGGGCGCTGGTCAGAGCTTTGGGCTCTTCACAATCAATCACCAAACCGAGTCCATTCCCTTCGACGATTCTGCTGATCTCAGTGCCGTAAGTGGTCAACACTGGAAGGCCGAAGCGAAGCATGCTGTTGATGCGGTTCCGCGCGCCGAATTCCGTCTCATAGCAAGAGAAATCGATGTTGATCCCCAAATCAGCTTGACGATACAAGTCCATCGCACGATCACCAGGGACCCATCCGAGGATGTGAAAGCGCTCCTTAAATGCACTGGCATTCACCAGTGCGCAAAACCGCCGATACGTCTTTGGGTCATGATCTCCAAGGCCACCACCGGAGGAAACGAACCGGAGATCAGGCGCCTGAGCCATGGCGCCTTCCACTCCTGCTACCAGCGTCTCAACATCCGCCCATGTATTGAAGCCACCACTCCAAAGGACCCAAAACTCATCCTCCGACTCCCTCAGTCCACTGCCTACAGATTGCTCCCATTCGTCTTCCGAATGAGGCGGCACTGCATTCTGTATTCGATACACGAATTCGTACCCGAACGTCTCGCCTGTGAGACGGCCCACGCTGCCTAGCTCGGCAATGAGTGCCAATCTCTGAGGCTCACTGACCGCACTGAACACATCCGCCCGCAGCAAGATGGGAAGAAGCTGCCCCCACAGAATGAAAGGATCATCCTGATCGCCTATGGCCTTATGCCTCGCCTGCGCCTCGCCCATGGTGTAGCCGTTCAGATCAGCCCAAATGGGAACTGCGGGATCAGCCAGACATGCCATGGATGCTGCTTCCATATTGATGCCCAGAACACAATCGGGCTCTGCCTTCTCCATCACGACTCGGATCGATCCGACGTCATGGAAAACCTCTGCATCGAATCGTTCGATGGTCAGATTGGGAAATGCCGGCGTATCATGGTCCGGCGGTGACTCCTCCGCATCCGCATAGGCGTCCAGCATTTTCTTCGCCACCAGGAACACATGGTGCCCCGCCTCTAAAAGAGGCAGGGTAAACTGCCAGGTTCTGGTTCCCAAACCGAAATGCCGAAGAGTCCGCTCCCATGGCAGGGGCGCCATGCCAAATACTGCTACTCGTGCCACAACTCCAACCTCACTTCTTCCCGATGCGACAAATCAGCATCATGGGGAGCTTCCACCACCAGCCTTTCCACGCCCGTCTGATACCAGACAACTCAACATCGGCGTCATCTCTCCCTCTTCGAAATCCACGTTCGGCCCGCACAAAGGCCGCAATGTCCCTGAGCTTCAAATGTCGCCCTATAAAACGCAATCGTGACCGGTGATACGCCCAGAAAAAGGACTCACTGGCCGCGCCAAGAGCGCTATTCTCCCTGTGCCTCGCCATTGCCCACGGCCAGTAGAGAACACGCAAGCCATGCTCCCTCACTCTGAAACAATAATCCGTCTCTTCATAATAGGCGGGCCAATAGCGCTCGTCCAGCCCTTCGAGCCGCTCCAACACGTGGCGTTTCATCGCCATGAGTGCTCCGGTCACATAGTCAACGTAGGCCGATTCATGATACTGATCAGGATTCTGTCCGCGCCCGACATGCACGGAGCAGTAGTTCGGGAGAATGGCGCCCCCTGCATGCTGCAAAGCATTGCCATCCCAATCCAGAAGCTTGGCCCCCACTACCGCCGCCTCCCGATGCTCCAGGCACGCCCACACAAGCTCGTCCAGTGCCCAAGGGTCCACAAGAATATCCGGATTCACTGAGACGACTATGTCGCCACTGCTCAGTCTCCAGCCCAGATTGAAGGCAGCGGCAAAGCCCAGATTTCTCCCCGTGCGCACAAACGTAACACTGGATTCGAAAGCGATGGCAGGGCTTGCATCATTCGATGAGTTGTCGACGACAATTAGCTCGGGAGTGAGACCGCGGCTGGCACGAAGCGCATCGATGCATGGGCCCAGAGTTGCTTCATGGTTGTAGGTGACTATGACTACTGAAACCATGGGAGGTGTCCTCAAAAATAGATCACCTTCCTCCCCCGATGCCAGAAAAGAACGCATAAGGCAGTCGAATCCAGGATCTTCCTCGCGGCAAGGCAAGATCTCGGGGATTGGCTTCGCCGTGATGGTCGCAATGTAGATATCACGATATGCCGGGCTTCTCGAGTCCGCTGCTGTGAAGAACTTGTTGTAGAGCGCATTGAACCTCGATAGACGCTGCTCCGCTTCATCAAGGGTTTCCAGATACCTATTGATGATCATCGCAACAACCCAACGATTGAGATATCCGTTGGGTCGCACGGCAAAACGCGCCTTTGCCGAGCGAAGCAGGTCCTCAACCTCCGAAGGGGCCGGGAGCCCGTGGGTAAAATGTTCAGCCAGCCAAGGGTG
This sequence comes from Candidatus Fermentibacterota bacterium, assembly GCA_030620115.1. GTDB lineage: Bacteria > JAFGKV01 > JAFGKV01 > JAFGKV01 > JAFGKV01 > JAUXFG01. Next base: position 8,885 of record JAUXFG010000038.1, on the reverse strand, counting down.
GCCTGTCCCATGAAGGAATCGGAAGTACATGTCCAAGGCGTGTTCCGCTTCTCGTACATCATCCTCGCCCCGCGGCACACCAAGACAGACCCAACCTCGGGATACTCGGAACAGGTTCAGAATGAGCTGCCTCCTCGATTCACGGGCGATGTGCTCCAACACATCAGAGCAGACAACCACGTCGAACATTTCGTCGAGAAACGGAAGATTCAGACCGCTGGCACAGACATACCGAGGGCAACATGTTCGAGAGGGGAGATCCGCAACCACAATGGTAAACTCCGGGAGGAACGAGCCTAGTTCTCCAGGATAACCCCCGACATCAAGGACACGGGCGCCTCTGTTGGGGCAGATGTCGCGAACTGCCACAGAAAGCGCATGTAGCCTTTGATATCGGTCGAACTGGATGACCGACTTCAAGAATCCTTGCGGCCCAGAAGAGTCCAACGAGGGACCATCATTCATCGCGTTCGTTGCAACCTCATCCTTCCGATTTCGGACCGACTGCGGCGAGAGGAGCTGGACGAAGGCAGAGGAGCCCGGCCCCCACGACACCGGCAAACATCCCCAGGCTTGTCGCACGAATCTCCACCGTGCTGCTGATCACCGGGAGCGAGGCCTGCCTGACTTCATCAGCCAGGAGATCAAACAGCTTCGTGCCTGCCTGCAAGAGCCCACCACCCAAGACCAAGCACTCTGGATGGAGAAGATTCAGGACATTTCCAAGGCCCATGCCTGCAAAACGGGCGAATCTCGCCACCGCCACTGCGGCAACAGGGTCACCATGGAGCCATCGTGAGAGCACTTCTTTGGCCGCAACGAGTTGTCCGGTTTGAGATAGATAGCCCTCTTCCAGAGACCCGGCTGCCGCATATCGCTCAAAACACCCCTTGCCTCCACACAAGCAGGGTCGTCCGTCCAAAACCACGGTCATATGCCCAATCTCGCCCGCGGCGGCGACACCACGATAGATCTCTCCATCAATCACGAGGCCCCCGCCGATTCCCGTCCCGAAAGTCACGCCACATACGATTCCAAATCCTCGCCCTGCTCCCACCAGCGCTTCAGCCAGCGTCATGAGATTCGCGTCGTTCTCGGCAATGGATGGGAGGCCGGACGCGTGTTCCAACTCTTGCACAATAGGCACACCTTCCCAATCCGGCATATTGGGCAGGGCGCCGGTGACGACCCCGTCAGCAGTGACCGTGCCCGGAGTTCCAAGGCCGACAGCTGCGAGGTGAATGCCCTCGGCACGTGATTGCTCAAGCGCCTTCAGAACCACGGCGTGCATCTGTCCCAGCACTATCCTGGGGCCGCGGGACGCATGGCTCGGAACCGTAGAGGGAAACAAGAGCTCTCCGATCTCTGAGACCAGCCCCGATTTCAGCGCCGTTCCACCAAGATCGAGCCCAATGGCCCAGCATTTTTTCTCGCTCAGCAGAGATCACTCCTGATGCGCAATATTGAGCTGATGATCGCTATTGGTTATGGCAGGAAATCCTTGATGCACAAGCTCCTTCCACCGTTCGGTGGCAAGAGATGGATTCACCCGTGCGTTCGTCGCAACAAAAGCCCTGCGTGCGGCTGTCCAATCTTCGTTGATCACGAACGCCCTTCCCAAGGCATAGTGGGGAAGGTATGACGTTCTATCACCGAGAGCGGAAAGAGACAAGTCATCCAAGGCATCCGCAGGGGAGCCGGCAAACAATGTGCAGAAACCCCGGAATAGACGAAGCTGGTATGCCGCATACCCTGATGGCGGCATGTCCGATGATACAAATGCCGCATACTCCTTGATGGCGCAGGCCCACTTGAGGGCTATTTCCCATCTTCCGACCATTATCGCCGCGGCCACAAAGGTTTGTGCTTTCTTGCGCGGTCCGCCCAGGCGCTCCACACATGCGGCGGCTTCCTCGAATGCCTCCTCAGTCCGACCCTGGGCCATAAGACGCCAGATCCTCCGCTCGGTTCGATTCAGATGAGAGAACCATGGTGGAGGTATCTTGTATCCTGGCCATCCCAAACCGATCTCGTCCATGAAGTCACGGAGAACCGGTTCAGGCAAACCGGAAAGCCTTGTTTCGGCAATATGCAGCGCCCTACCCCTGATATCGGGATTCGCTGCCCGCATCAGGTTCACGATCTCGGTCGAAGGATGCTCCCCGTTCCAGACAGCAGAAATCCGGGCAATTGCATCTCCCAGAACACACGACTGTTTCCAGGCACCGGAGGCCCAGTACTCCGTCGCTTCCTCGAAGCGCCGGCTATCATGCAGCACAAGGGCGCCAAAAGCTGCGGGAAGTGTACTCTCCGGCCTCATCTTCGCTACAGTTTCAAGCTCCTCCAAAGCCCTTTCGGTGTTTCCGAGCTCGGCCAGAGTTCGGGCAAACCACAGTCGCGCCCGCCAATCACCGCCATGGCCGTTCAAATAAGCCTCGAAGGACTCCCTGGCGGAGTCATACTTCTCAGAGAGAAAACCCTGGAAAGCCTTGCTAAGTTGCTCCCGTGTCAAAACCCCTCCCGTCGCAAGCCTCGCATCCTCGGACACCTTCGCCGTTTCGCTTCGAAACCCAGTGAGAGGTCCGGGCTAGAACCGAACAATATCTGCGGTGTCGAGGCTTTCCGGTTCAGGCATGGTGAGCTGAATCCTCCCTCGTCCGTCCACACCCGTCACAAGAACAACCAATGTGCTGCCCTCGGAAGGACGGGTCCCTCCGCATTCATGGGCTGGAAGAAACCCCTCTATGGAGCCGAATAGACGCACGAAAAAGCCGGCGTCTATTGCTTTCGCCACCGTCCCTGAGTACGCCTTTCCGACTTCCGCGTGCGAAGTAAGCTCCTTGATTCGCCTTTTCGCCGCACTCAACATCGCCGCATCGCCGGCATACACCGTGACCAAACCGCTATCCTTGACCTCCACCCGAGCACCGGTGCTCTTCTGGAGCTCCTGTATTATTCGGCCACCAGGACCAATGAGCTCCCTGATCCTGTTCGGGCGAATCTTCATCCGTTCCACTCTGGGCACGTGTTCTCCGAGATGGGGTCGCGGCGATGCAAGCGAAATCGCCATCTTCTCCAGTATCTCGAACCGAGCTTCTTTTGCCTGAGCAAAGGCTTGAGAGAGAAGATCGCGCGGCAACGCCCCCAATTTATTATCCATCTGCACTGCCGTAACACCCTGGGCCGTCCCGGCAACCTTGAAGTCCATATCCCCGGCATGATCTTCATCACCAAGGATATCGGTAAGAATGAGCGCCTGCTCCGCATCCGCGACAAGGCCCATGGCCACACCGGCCACCGGCGAGCGAATCGGCACACCCGCGTCCATCAACGCCAGTGTGCCACCGCAGACCGTGGCCATGGAGGACGAGCCGTTTGATTCAGTGATTTCCGATTCTATTCGAATCGTGTACGGGAACAGGGCAGCAGTTGGCAGCACCGGCTCCAGCGCCATGGAAGCGAGATTCCCATGCCCAATCTCCCGCCTTCCCGGACCACGAAGAGGCCTCGTTTCTCCCACCGAATAGGGGGGGAAATTGTAGTGAAGAAAGAATCGCTTCCGACAGGCGCCATCAGGTGTCTCCGCCTCTAGCTCGTCGCGACCGGCGCCAAGTGTACACGTGACTGCGGCTTGCGTTTCTCCTCTCGTGAACAGGCTCGATCCATGGGCTCGTGGAAGCCACCCGACCTTGCAGTGAATCGGTCTGACCTCCACCGGACTCCTCCCGTCCATTCTTCCGCTACCCGACAGGACCTTCTTGCGTATCAGCTTCTTCGTGAGCTCCACAACCGCCTGGCTCACCATCTCTGCGGTGGCGGTCTCGGCCATGGTCTCAATTGTCTCTTCCGTGATGCTCCGGAGCAATCGGCTTCTCGTCCGTTTGTCTTCCGCGGTCAACCCGGACGAAATCCTCTCCTCTACGAGCTTCGCCACTTGTTGCACAAGACCGGGAGAAGAGGAGATGGGTTCCCATTCGCGCTTCTCTTTGTCCGATTGAGCTCGCATCCTCTCCATGAGTTCGAGAAGTGACGACCCCTGTGCTTCGGCGAATTCCAAGGCCGCCAGGACTTCATCTTCGCCCACTTCGGTAGCCTTCCCTTCCACCATGACGAGACCCGATGAGGTGAACGAAACCACGAACTCAAGACGAGCTGCGCTCCGCTCCTCGGTGTTTGGGAAAGCCACAAAGCCATTCTCTCCCAAAACGACGCGTACGGCCGCTGCCGGCCCTCTCCAGGGGATGTCGGAACAAAACAATGCACAAGAAGCCGCATTTATGGCAATCACCTGCGGATCTGTGCCCGGTTCGTAGCTCAGCAAGGTGGCCAGAATCTGGGTCTCATTGCGATAGCCATCGGGGAAAAGCGGACGCAACGTTCGATCGATGAGACGACTCCCCAGGATCTCGCGATCCGTTATCCTCCCCTCTCGCTTCAGGTATCCACCCGGGATTCTCCCCGTTGCAGCCATCTTTTCCCGGTAGTCTACGGTCAATGGGAAAAACCCAATGTCATCGCGCGCTTTGGGAGAAGAGACAACGGTTGCCAAGACCACGGTATCCCCTTGGCACGCAATAACAGCGCCATCTGCCTGTCGTGCCAAAGCTCCCGATTCAAAATCGAGAGTCCAGTTCCCAATCCTGGTTGAGACAGAGACTTCTCGTGCACTACTCATCTAGACCTTTTGTCTCCTTCCTCCTCCATACGAATCGTTCGATGATCTTCGGGCTCTGCCAGAGATGTTCCGGTGAGGTGTTGCTGAGATGAATACTGTCCGGAACCGGGTCAATTCCCACCTGCTGATAACAGTATCTTACAAAGCTGGAACAATACAACGCCATACCGTCGTGAAATGGATTGGGTCTCCACACCTGTGCGCGAATCATCTGCCACCACGTTCCCACCAGTTGAATGATGGGGTAGGCAAAAGCCTCATCGTGGACAAAGTCGAGCGCAGCTCCCATGAGATTGTGTACCGATTCGTTCGGCACACCGATTTCGAGAACGGCGGCGTGCTCGATCTGCTTGAGGGCCCACTTCGAGAGCCTATTCTCTTGGGCCCCATTCCGTACTTGAGGACGCTCGAAATCCGGATCGAGATCACTCTCAAAAATATACGGCTTCCCGTCCGCCCTCACCTCGCCCATCAGAAATGCATGTGACCACTTGGATGCTTGTGCATCCATGGTCAATGATCTCTGGGCCTCACGGATGGCCGCACCCACGATATCATCGGCACCCACCAAACAGAATCGACCCGGCTCATGGTGGGAGCTCAAGAATGAGAAGAGCTCCTCGTCAAACTCCCCAATCATGGCTTTCCTTTCTGACGGCATCTCAAAGAATCAACCCATGCTTCTCCAAGCGATTTCCCGGGGAAGGTCGGTGAGCCCGCTACTGCGCCAACCTGGTCAGAAGCCCCTTGAGGAGATCGAAAAACCGCTCCACCGAGCGTACCTCCACACCCTCATCGGGGGAATGAGGATTTACGATCCACGGCCCCACGGAGATGGCGTCAAGCCCGGAAAGGCGCTCGGACAGTATCCCACATTCCAACCCCGCATGAATTGTGGTAGCAATTGCGTCTGTCCCCAGGACCTGCTTGTGCACTGCCAAGGCAAGCTCTACGAGCGGCGAATCAGGATCTCTGGGCCAAGGAGGATACCGATCGCTGCTTGCTGTCTCCATGCCGAATAGCCTTGTGGTGGCCCGTACTCGTTCCGCCAAGAGAGTGAGATCACCTGGGCGAGAACTCCGGATGGACACCAATACATGCGCACGTCCGGCATTAGCGGTGGCCACCGCTAGATTCGATGAGGTTTCGACCATGCCACCAAGCTCGGCATCGATGGCGGCAACCCCATCCGGAAGGGCGGTCAGGAGTTCGAGAAACCTCCGCGTGGACTCAGCGGTATAGACAAGCCCTTGCTTTGGAGCAATCTGGGCTTGGACAAGAACACCTGGATCGCCCGCATCTATGATCTTCCTCCACCGAGCCGTCTCTCCCGCAGCCCATTGCTGGACCGCCTCATCTGTCAGATGAGCACCCACAAGAAGGAACGCCTCCGCATCCCTCGGAAGGGCATTACTCCTCGTCCCTCCGGAGAACGAGAGCAGCGAAAGCGACTCGTCATCCTGTTGAAGGGAAAGAAGCGAATGGGAAAGCACCTTGATGGCATTGCCTCTTCTCTTGTGGATATCGATACCGGAGTGACCACCCGCAAGGCCCGAGACTTTGACATGTAATGCTCTTCCATCAGCCATCACCGGTGGAATGCATTTGCACATCCGCGTAGCCGACACATCAATGCCGCCGGCACATCCCACCAGGATCGTTCCCTCTTCCTCGCCATCAAGATTCAACAAGATACGCCCCGTGACGAAGTCGGCATCAATATGTGCGGCGCCCTTCAGCCCGACCTCCTCCTCCACCGTGGCGAGGAACTCAATGGGCGGATGGATCAATGAGTCATCCTCAAGGATCGCTAATGCCGCCGCAACCCCAATCCCATTGTCGGCTCCCAGAGTGGTGCCATCAGCATTCACCCATCCATCTCTGACGTTGAGCCGAAGCGGGTCCGTTGCAAAATCATGCGCACTCTCCCGGGTCTTTTCGCCAACCATGTCCAAGTGGGCCTGCAATACGACGGTGGCTGCATCGGCATTCTTTCCATTTCCCGCCTTCGAGACCACCACATTTCCCTTCTTATCTGATCGCGCCCGAAGACCCAATCGTGTGGCAGTGTCAATGACATATTGGGCAGCCGACGCCTCGTTGCCGGAGCATCGGGGAATCTCTGAAAGGGCCTCGAAATGCTTCCAAAGAAGGGAAGGCTCAAGCTGGAGCATATCTATTCACTCCTCCTCTCACGCATGTGCGATCCACAAACCTCAACCAGCCGTCCTTCGACCCTTGAATCGATCCTGCCGATCTTTTCAATGGCTCGTTCTACGAGCTGGCTTAAGGGCATCTGATAATCATATACATGTGCAGGCTGAAAACCCAGATACTTCTCCGGGTTGCTGGAAGCGATAAAATCGACCGTCGCGCATTCGTATGTCCTGCTCATATCAAGGGGCGCGCCCCCAACTGTCGCGCTTTTGATTCGAACCGATCCTGGTCCCTCCCTCTCATAAGTGCACGTCACGCCCGACACCTGAAGGATTCCATGGGTTCCTTTCAAAGCAGCTCGCGCATTGTGCAAAAGTATTTCAAAAAGCTTGGAACCGGAACAAGAAAAAACCACCACGGAGTTGCTGAACGGCAGGAGCTCCTTGATTTCTCTCTTCGTTATTGGACCGGCAGCGATATTTCGCCTCAGACCACCGGCATTGATGAATGCCACTTCTGCCCCCGCGTAATCCCTTATGATATCCGCCACCCAATCGCCGACGTTGCTTTCGGCGTGGTATTCTCGGATCCAATCGGTGACAAGGTATCCAATAGTATCTCCAAATGCTTGCTCGATCACCACATCCAGTGAATCCGCAAGGCGCACTATCGCGTCATCCACGGGCTGCTCCTCCGCCGGCGACTTGAGAAGGATAAGCTTCCCATCGTGCTCTATGACCCGATCATCATGGATCACAAGGTCCAATCTCCCCAGATGGTAGAGCTTACTTCCCGCATGGGCGAGGATTACCCCATTGACCACCTCTGGTGGATCAACTCGGTCATGGCTGTGCCCACCGATGATCACATCGACTCGGGGTCCCAGCGCCTTGGCAAGTACGCGATCGAATCTAAGGCCACAGTGTGTGAGAAGAAGGATCACGTCACTCCTGCGATCCAGCATCTGGGCAAGCGAGTCGCCCACATCGATACAACTCCTTACGGCAATCCTCGATGCCACGTCTCGAGCCAGCACACCGCGCAGATAATCGGTAACCAGGCCGATGATCGCAATCCGAACGCCGCCCCGTTCCAGGATTGTCCAACCATTACCAAGAAGAAGAGACCCATCCGGTTCACACAAGTTGGCCGCCAACATGGGGAAGGAGGCCATCCGTGCCATGGCGCGCAGATTCGCGAGAGAGAGATCAAAGTCATGATTGCCAACGGTCATCACATCATAACCCAGGAGGTTCATAAAATGGATGAGATGGCCGCCTTTCACCCCAGCCCGAGACATGTCGCTTGCGGGATTCCCTGTGAGTAGATCGCCGGCATCCAACAGAACGCTGTGTGGTGCTCTCTCACGTTGAATGGCGACTTCACGAGCAAGAGCAACATAGCCGCCTGCGGGCGGCTTCTCGGGCAGCCAAGAAGCCTGGGAACTTGAGTAGTGCGCGTGAATATCATTCGTGAAAAGAATCGTGACATCTCGCGCACCCCCTCCACATCCTGCCAGCAGCACGGGGAGTGCAAGACACAACACACCACGAATTACCCTCTTAGCCCCGACGAAGCGCAACGCAGTCACGCGGCAGACGCGGGACTGATAAGAAGTTCGGACTAACACAGTTACCTCCCCATAGCTCATGCACAAGATCCATGATCACTGAGCCGAATCGGATCGATGCACAAGAGGCTCCAACTTAGATGCGTCCAACTTCCGTGGCAACTCGCCGCTGAACAATCCGGTGGAGCCACAAAATCGAATACGGCGGAATGAATGTAGACGCTGCGGCTTGCGGTGTCCTCAGCCGAACGATATTATGGACGCTGGGATAGTCAGGGTTCGCGCAAGAATGAGTTCGCATTTTTGGCGCACAGATTTGCCACAGAATTGGTCTCCCTCATGTAGGGGCACGGCATGCCGTGCCCGCCGGCTTGTCACGGCGTAGTCAAACGTAGACGGGCCTGCCTCGACGGCTTGTCACGGCGTAGTCATACGTAGACGGAAGCCTTGGCGTAGACGGGCCTGCCACGGCGGAGCCTTGGC
>JAUXFG010000050.1 GCA_030620115.1 Candidatus Fermentibacterota bacterium | reverse complement strand
TTGACCCGGAGATCGTCTATGACCTTCCAGATGCAAAGGAGATAGAGCACAACGGAAATCAACCACCACAGGGCTGCGAAGCTTGGCGCGTCCAGGTAACTGAGAGGAAACGTGATGGCGGCAAAGACCGGTGGGTAATCATAGACGACCAGGTATCCGGGAGGCCGGATCATCGCATGGAATGCTTCCTGATCATGCCTATAGAGGCCGGATTGAGCCCAGGTGGTGGAATCGGTGATGTCGCCCACCTCCTGGATGTACCGCAGGGCGCCATGGCGGGCGGCAAGGGCGGCGCCCCTCATGTGATCGGCATCGGTACGCCCATATTCGTCCCAGTAGATGTCGAGCGTCCTGGCGCCAAAGAGCACCACGCTGGCGAGCAGCATCAGAATGGCGTGCCAGCGTTTCATGTCGTCGGCCGCCATGGCCTGGGGAGCACCTGGAAGGAGCGCGAGGATGTGATCGATGCAGGTGATCGGATCATGGGCCAATCAGCCCATGTTTTTCACCAACCACGTAGTCTCCCGAGCTACGCCCAGTATGACCGGTCCAGGCTGCGGTACTGGATGGCCTCGGACAGATGCTCCGACTTGAGGAGATCGGAACCCTCGAGGTCGGCAATGGTCCGGGCGACCTTGAGTATGCGATCATAGGCACGGGCACTAAACCCAAGCCGACGAATCGCCTCTGTGAGGAGCCCCTCCGCGCCATCCTCCATGATGCAGAACTTCCTCAGGTCTTTGGACTGCAGGTGGGCATTGGAGTAGAGCCCGGGTCTCCCCTCGAATCGTCGAAGCTGGATGTCCCGTGCCCGGTTGACCCGCTCCCTGATCGCCTGTGAATTCTCCCCTGTGGGGGCTTTTGTCAGCTGTTCGTACGGCAGGGCCGCCACTTCCACGTGGATGTCGATTCTATCCAGCAGGGGGCCTGATATCTTTGAAAGGTACCGCTGGATCTGAGGCGGAGAGCAGGTGCATTCGTGGTTCGGGTCGCCGAAATACCCACAAGGGCAAGGGTTCATGGCGGCAGCCAACATGAAGCGCGCCGGATACGTCAGAGACATGGCGGCCCGGGAAATGGTGACGGTCCCATCTTCCATGGGCTGCCGCATGACCTCGAGCACGTTCTTGCGGAACTCCGGCAGCTCATCCAAGAATAGCACGCCGTTGTGGGCGAGGCTGACCTCCCCTGGCCGCGGATACGTTCCCCCTCCAATGAGCCCGGCATCGGAAATCGTATGGTGGGGTGCCCGAAACGGTCGGGTGGCAATGAGGGCCTGGTCGGCCTGGAGCACGCCGGCGACACTGTGGATCTTTGTGGTCTCAAGAGACTCCGCGATGGTGAGCACCGGAAGAATGGTGGGAAACCTCCTGGCGAGCATGGTCTTGCCCGAGCCCGGTGGGCCAAGCATAAGGACGTTGTGCCCCCCGGCCGCCGCAACCTCCAGTGAGCGTTTGACGTTCTGTTGACCTTTGACATCGGCAAAATCAAGAGGGTATACCGCCGCCCCCTTAAATACCTCGTCCACATCAACGGTAAATGCTTCCGGATCCTCGTCTGCCTCTAGTAGATCCACTGCGTCCTGGAGCGTTCTCGCCGGCCATACTTTCAACCCTTCCACGATGGCCGCTTCCCTGGCGTTTTCCGTGGGGACAATAAGGCATTCGATCCCCTCACGCTTGGCCGCCAGGGCAATAGAAAGGACCCCATGAACGGGGCGAAGCAGCCCATCCAGTGACAGCTCTCCCAAAAGCACCGTCCTGCGGAGCCTCTTCGGGACAAGCTGCTCGGTGGCAGTCAAGATGCCTATGCTGATGGGGAGGTCGAAGGCGGAGCCCTCCTTCTTGCGATCCGCAGGCGCCAGATTGATGGTGACGCGCCTATGGGGAAACTTGTAGCTGGAGTTCCTGACGGCCGCCAGCACCCGATCTCGGCTCTCCTTGACCGCTGCATCGGGCAAGCCCACGGTAGCAAATTGGGGAAGCCCAGGCGCAATATCGGCCTCCACTTCCACCAGGTAGGCATCTATTCCAAGGACCGAGGCGCTGTTGACCTTCGCTATCATATCACCGTTTACCCCGCACCTTACGCGCCTTATTAGTGATGGTGAGCCTCCCCACCACCAATGCCCCCTCTTCCATCTCCAAGCGTGGAGCCTCTATGGCGCCATTCACGCGAGCCGTTGCCGCCAGATGTATGAGCCTTGACGCTTTGAGATTTCCCTGAACCGATCCGAGAATCGTGATTTCCGCCGCGTGAATATTCCCTTTGACCATGGCCCCGACCCTCACCAAAACGCTGGCGCCGGTCATGAGATCGCGGGAAATCTTCTCAACGACCTCCAGATCCTCGAGCTCTACGCGCCTACTGCACTTACTGCATGGAATAGAGACTGCTTCTGGAACAATAGCCAGCTCCTTTCCGCAGTATGGGCATGCAATGGTCCGTGGAGCCATAGGGGAGCGACGAAACCGACCGATCCCCAGGCCCAGCATGCGGTCCGGCGGCCTTACTTGACGACGGTCTTTATTACTTTGGCGCCGACATCAGAAACCGCAGGCTTCTTCTCGCCCACGGCGGGAGGAATTTCGCCCGGCGTTCTTCTCAGGGAGGCTCCCGCGGGATTGACGTCACAATTCCCGACAAAGGTAGCGCCCTCCGCAATGGCGAGCCGGGCTGCCTTGATATCACCAATAAGGCTGGCGGTGGGATTCAGCTGCACCTTGCCATCTGCGCCGATATTGCCGGACACTTTCCCATTGATGACGATGTCACCGACATGGATGTCGGCATGCACCTCGCCGGATTGTCCCACAATGAGCGAACCCTTGGTGGTCAGTTCGCCTTCGAACTTGCCATCGATCTTCAGTGGTTTTTCGAATGTCAGGGTTCCCTTGAAACTCGTATCTGATCCAAGTGTGGTTTCCACATCACCCTCCGCAACAGTGTAGGACCGGCCCGATGGCGCGTCCTGTTCCCAGTCCGATGATCTTTCCCGTTTGAGCATGGGTCTTTCCCTCCTCCCCTCATGCGCGGGTTGTGCGCCCGATCATGCCTTCCAAGTCCCCCGTCTTTCGAGATCGTGGTTCATTGGATTCATTTCGCCTCTCGTGCCTATCGGCTCTAAGAAGGTCTGTAGGCAGGATCCAGCAACTCGGCCACCCGAAGGAGATAGTCCGAGATTTCCTGCGTCTTGTCTGCTTCAGGTCGAGCATGGGCAATAAATGGCGCTCCGACTCGGAGCACAACCCTGGTTCTTCTCGGAAACGCGGCGCCGACACCCAACATCTTCTCAGTACCTTGCAGGCCCATGGGCAGCACCAGATTCCTCCGCAGATAATTCACCAGCGTCGGTACTCCGGATCCCATCCTTCCTGTTCTGGACCGCGTTCCCTCCGGAAAGATGAGCACCGGGTTCATTGACACCGCTTGTTTGAATGCGCGAAAGCTCTCTATTGCCTGCCGCCTTTGCTGAGCAGGCGATTCGCCTGCACCTGCCTGCAAGACCTTTATGGTATTCACCCCAGTCGTAAAAAAGAGCCGCCAAATGGTCTCGTATGTTTTCTGGCCGGCAATATGATAGAGCCGATGTGCCAAGTCCTTGAATCCATGCATGGCGAGTAGTTGCTCGATCACATGTGAATCAATATAACTCAGGTGGTTGCAGATAAGAACTAAAGGCCGCCCCCCTCTCTGTGCATCCCATGCCGAACTGAGATGGTCTATCCCCACTATGTGTGATCCTCGTGCGATGTACGCCCGGATGAACAGACCTCCAAGGAGCCGGTTGATACTCTTGGCGGGATGCAATGCCGCCCGGCGTATCGAAGTGGTCGTAGGACTTGACAAAAGGGTCTCTCCTGCCAGTTGTATGCGCGCCAATATGGCATCCGGAGAGCCGATGACTCGCTCTTCTCCTCTCCGGGAATGCTCTCACGAGATACTCGCCGGACAAAGATAATATCGAACGACCTATTTTGGGAGGAAAGATGGGGCTCGCTCAGCGACTTGTTGATATGATGGAGGGTTATTCAAAGGCATTGTACTCCTCCTTCTACCTTTTTCGGAACTATGATCTGCTCCTGGACTGTGGCGAGGGATGCGCTGCCCGACTAGACAGGCACCAGTTCCGCGCCCGGTGGATCGGCATCAGTCACTACCATCATGATCACAGCGGAGGGCTGAAGGGCCTCTTCTTGGCCAGAGCATATACCAAGGGATCGAATGATCGCCCGTTGACCGTTCTCTATCCTGATGGAAGCCCCTCCATGAACCGACTCCGAGCGTGGTTGGAGCGCGACCTTCCAAGGCTTCCCTTCCCTCTCGAATGGATCGCAGTGCAGCCCGGGTATCGGTTGAGATTGACTCCATCAGAAACCAGGGTTCCTATCGTGCTTCAGGCTTTGGATGCCCGACATTTCGCCCGAGAACGATGCCTCGGGTACAAGATCGTGGAAACACGAAAGCGGCTGAAGCCCGCGTTCGCCGCATTGACTCACCAGGATATCGCTCATCTTGCCCGCACCAAGGGCAAGGATGCGCTCACGGAACAGTTCGAGAAGAACATCCTCGTATACTCCGGAGACTCCGCCCCGCTTCGGGACGAGATCGTTCAGGGGGCCGATCTATTGCTTCATGACGCGACATTCCTCTCGGAGAAGGATCGGGAGGAGCCGGGTCATGCGTCCGTGGAACAGGTTCTTGCCCTCTCTACGAGGGCCCAGGTGGGAGGGGTCGTGCTGATTCATATCTCACACCGCTACAATCTCCGGGCCGTTCGAAAACGAGTACCTCAACTCATCGCTAAGACCGGCTACTCCGGACCGGTGTGGGTTCAGTGGCTAGACAGACGAGAATTGCTTAGCCCGGACTTCTCACCGGCTTCCGTGGCGAGACAGAAGAAATGATTGTGGCTGCAAGGCTTGCGACCAAGGCTCCCACAGGCGTATCCTCTGTCCCGCGGCCGACGCGGGATCGAGGAAGCCGACGGAGCGTAACGCAGCAGACACAGCCATTTCGGCTGTCGCAGCCGAAAGCTGGTGAGAAGTTCGGGCAAGTGGGGACGGCTATCCCCCAACCTCTTGACCCGGCGTCTCGCGCAAGAAGCGATGCAGAGATTCAGGCGGCTCTTTCCTTTCGCACACGTCGAGGAGGGTGATGGCCAGCTTTCTGCGTGAACCAGAGAGGGCCGACAAGGCCTTTGCACGAAGTAGGCCATAGCTGGCGACCGAACGTGAGAGTTTGGCCGCGGGGAACATCCGGATGAGCCTTGCCAGAGAGTCAATGCGAACATCCTTGCCAGCAAGGAGATCAAGAAAGATCCATAACCCCTGGGCGCGGATTCTCAGCCTCACCGGCTCTTCGCCCAGATGTACCTCGCGCATGAAGGCGGCAGCCTCCTCGATCTTCCCATCCAGCAACGCCTTCTCGGCAAGATTGAGCAGTATGCTTGTGCTGGTAGAACCCTGAGCCAGCGCGCGTTTCCATAAGACAGCCGCCTCAGCAAGATCGTTCTCCACCGTAGCAATCCAGGTGGCATAGTTCTCCAGCACGAAGGGATCGTTCTCGTCGAGCTCGAGGGCCGTGGTGTACTGCTCCCGGGCCTTATCTATCTCCTTCCTCCTATGGTAATGAAGCGCAAGGAGGACATGATATTCGGGGTTGGTCGGGTGAAGCTGAATGGCCCTCTGGAGCGCCTGCTCGGCGGCATCCCATTGCTCCGCGCTCTGGAAAATGCTCGCCAGGATTCTCCAATAACCCGGGTCGTCAGCCCGGATCTTCACGGCCTCGTTGCCGCGCTCCATGGCCGCAGCCATATCTCCCCGGGCGCGGGCCATGATCGCTTCCGTCATCAGCGCCGTGGCATCCTTTGAGCCCTGGAGTTTCCTCAACGGAAGCTCGACCCAGACCTTGGTTCCGCCGTCCATGCCGTCATCGATACCCACATCTCCCCCTGCGCGGGTCACGAGCTTCTTGACGTTGGCCAGCCCGATCCCATAGCCTCCGGCGTCAGACTCCGTATGTTCAAGTCGTCTGAATACTCGCTCTCTATCATCCTGGGGGATGCCGCTCCCATTGTCTTCGACCTCAATCCTGACCCGCCGATCTACGACCTGCGAGCTGAGACGGACTACCAGGCGAACGCCTTCACGACGGAACTTGATGGCGTTTCCCACCAGGTTCCCGAGCACCCGGTATAGAGTGACCGGGTCGGCCCATATGGTCTCAACGTGCCATTCCTGGACGAGCCTCCCCTCCGGCGCCTCTGCAAAGAAGTCCCGAGCGAGCTCCTTCCCCAATGAGGGCAGAGAGATGTGGTAGCCCGACGGTGCGTCCAGCTTGCTGTATCGCAGAAGATCATCTGCGATCTCTATAGCCTGAGTGAGCGCGGCACGGATATGGCCAAGGAATTCGGCGGCCTGGTTCGGGAGCTGATCCACAAACAGTTCTTCAATGAGCTCGCCAAATGAAAGGGCAGTGGCAATGGGGCTGCGAAGGTCATGGGCTACATTGCGGATAAGCCCATCGGTTTCGGAACGATACTTCTGAAGCCTGGCGATGTCTGATTCCAGCGTCGCGAGCTGAGAGTATGCCCATGTTCTCCTACTCGCCCCATCGGTCTCTTCGATCAGCCAGAGCAGGCCGGTGGACTTGTCTAGTGCGCCGGCAAATACCTTGGCCTGCGACAAGATCGGGATGAGGCCATGTATCGTCCCGGAGCCGTCACCTTCCAATACGGATGCCAGCCTGTCACGAGCTTCGCCTGAAACAAAGATCTTCTCCAGATGGCATCCACCTTGGCAGTCGATCAATCTTCGGGCATGATCATTGCGGCAAATCATCACGCCGTCAGCCTCGACCCGAAAGACGGGAAACGGAACGGTGGCGTGTAATTCTGGATCTTTGACGAGTGGTCGTTCCCGGTGCATAGCTCACTCCCAAGCGCATTGGCGGACTGATCTCTTCTTGAGTCCCCGCGTCAAGTTGAGACCTTGAACGGAATCTCGTTCCCCCGTCGAGGTCGCCCACGTGACGTGGAGGAAGCCCTGCAGGTTAGCACAAGCAGGCATTGCGAACAAGTCCGGAAAGGCATCTCCGTGTGCCACCCTCGCGGCGGCAGAGGAAAACACTTCTAACTGACCGTTCCCTTGCGGGGCAGATGCCGGAGCAATTGATTCACTCGGGTCTGTTCCAATGATGTTAATATGGCGCAGCAACACCCAATTGACCGAAAAACCCGTTCCGGGGGACAATGGCGTATGGAAACGCAGATTGGTACTGAATTCCAGGAGCAGATCACCTCGGGGCGTCACTCGGCCCTGGAGGCCTACAGGAGTGTCGTGTATGGCAAACCCGGATTGGGTGGCCTTCTGTGGTACGAGCTGATCACCGGCTGGCTGGGTCCTTTGACCGGAGCGATAGGGATCATCCTACGAAGGCTGATATATCGGCGCTTCCTCGCATCAGCCGGCCGAGGCTTGGTAATCGGGCGCAATGTCACCGTGCGCCATCCACACAAGATCACCATTGGCAGCAATGTCGTCATCGACGACGATGTGGTGTTGGACGCCAAGGGAGGGGATGATTCCTTCATCACCCTCCACGACAATGTGGTCCTTTCTCGAGGAACGGTCCTCAGCTGCAAGGGTGGCTCCATCACGCTGGGGGAGAGCGCTAATTTCGCCATAGGATGTCTCATCCACGCGGGCGCACCGGTTCGGATCGGTAAGTACTGCCTTCTTGCATCCGGATGCTATCTTGTCGGAGTAGGAAATCACGGTTTCGAGAACACGGATATTCCGATGATGGCACAGCCCAGCATGGCCAAGGGGCTCACCTTGGAAGATGATGTTTGGCTCGGCGCAAAGGTCGTGGTACTTGACGGTGTCACCATCGGAACCGGCTCCGTGGTAGGCGCCTGCTCGTTGGTAAACAAGTCCATGGATGCATACAGCATCGCAGTGGGAGCTCCGGCAAGAATCATCAGGAAACGAGGATAAATGAAGGCTCGTTCCTCCTTATTCATTCGAGCGATGTTGAGCATCATTCTCTTGGTTTGGCTTATCGCCCGCTCTGACTTGGGAGCCATTGGCCGAAGCCTTGAGGACATCCGGGCCGGCTGGTTCATCCTGGCGGTGCTGCTCCACGTCTCGGGCGTTCTTTTGACTGCATGGAGATGGGCGATCCTTCTCCGTGCCCGCGATCTTCCCGTGCCTCTCCTCTACTTGGCTCGTTCATTCCTTATCGCCTCCTTCTTCAACTACTTCCTCCCCACGAGTGTCGGCGGAGACGTATACCGGGCATACGACACGGGCAAGTACACGGGGAAACCGGAAAAGGCACTCGGCATCCTCCTCGTGGAGCGCACCAGCGGCCTGTTTGCTCTTGTTCTTCTGGCCGTGCTGGCCGCACCATGGGGAGCCAGGCTTTTCGGCTCGGTCGTCCTCATGCTGGCCCCGTGCGTTTTGGCCGGCCTCTTCGTGCTTGGCGCGCTTCTCCTCTTCTGGGACAGATTCGTACGACAGGCCGGAAGATTCTTTGATCTCCCGGGTCTGAGCCGAGTGAAGACCAAGGTACGCGACGTTCATGAAGCCATAATCTCATTCAGACACCGCAAGGCCGACTTCGGTGGAGCATTCATCGTTGGTCTGCTTCTGCAGCTCAACTTCATCCTTCATCACTACTTCCTCTCGGAGTCCCTGGGCCTGAACGTGGATCTTACGGTGTTCCTCTTCATGGTGCCGCTGGTCAGCGTGCTGCTTCTCCTTCCCGCGAGCATCAATGGAATCGGCGTTCGGGAGAATGCTTTCGTGCTTTTTCTTGGTTCCGTCGGGGTAGCCCGAGAGCAGGCAGTGGCTTTCTGCGCGCTCCTCTTCGGGGCCATGCTCCTCTTTGGTCTCGCCGGGGGAATTACCTACGCACTTGCAGGGCGAAAAGAAATGGGTTCAGAGGTTCAGAGGTTCCGGGGTCACCGGAAATCCGAATCCCGCCACCACGGGAATTCGTAGGCTTTGAAGGGAGAAGGCAGGAGAGTAGAAGGATTCGTTTGGAGCGCTGACTGAAGGTAACCTTGAATCCCGCTTCCAGAGGGAAACCCTGAATCTATGAACGGCAACGAAAAAGCATCGGGAGAAAAACACATGTCTGCTGAGAGAAGGAAGCATCTCCTCGTCATAGACGATAATGAGCGGTTCTGCAGGCATATCACGGCATACTTCCAGAGTAAGAATATGGACGTTTCGGTAGCCCATACCGGCAAGAACGGTCTGGCCGTGTGTGAGAAGAGGCGGGTCGATGTCGTTCTCCTTGATCAACAACTCCCCGATGGTGAAGGATGGAGTTTCTGTGGCGCTCTCCTTGCACATACCGAAAATGCGAAAGTGATATTCATCACGGCGTATCCAAGCTTTGACAATGCGCTCAAAGCCTTGCGGCTTGGGGCACACGACTACCTCACGAAACCCTTCGAGCTCCAGGAACTGGAGATCGTAGTAAGGAGAACGCTGAGAACAACCGAACTCGAGCGCCTTGCGAAACTCCAGGCCTATAGAGCCAACAAGGAGCGAGAAGCCTTGGTCATCATTGGTGACGAGGGCAGCCTCGAAGAGATCGACAAGCTGGTGACGCTCGCCGCATCTTCCCCCGCGCCTGTCCTCATCACAGGAGAGACGGGAACAGGGAAGAATCTGCTTGCCGCTTCGATACACCACCGGAGTTCCGCCAGGACGGCGGCACTCCTCAGCGTCAACTGCTCAGCGTTGCCGGAACATCTTTTTGAAGCGGAACTCTTCGGTTATGAAAAAGGCGCTTTCACCGGTGCGGTCAGCTCAAAACGCGGTCTGTTTGAGGTTGCAGAGGGGGGAAGCCTTTTTCTCGACGAGGTGGGGAGCATCCCCTTCCCACTCCAATCCAAGCTCTTGAACGCCCTGGAGGAGAAGAAAATTCGGCGCCTCGGCGGGACTTCCTATCATCCGATTGATGTGCGCATAATCGCAGCCACAAACAGCGATATCGAGCAGGCGATCCGCGAGGGCGCCTTCCGGGAGGACCTCTACTATCGCCTCAATGTGATCCGAATCCACATTCCGCCCCTCAGGGTTCGATTGCAGGACCTCCCCGCTCTTTGTACGCACTTGATCCGGCAATTCGCCCCCAAAGGCACGATCTCCATCTCCGAGGACGAGATGGAACGGCTGAAGCGCTATCATTGGCCGGGCAACGTGCGCGAACTGAGAAACGTTCTCGAACGGGCCGTGCTTATCCAACGAGGCCCCATCATTAGACCCTCCGAATTCATTGTGCAATCGATTGCCTCTCCCCGCCAGTCACCCGATGTCTCTCCCGTATCCTATGGACAGGCGACAGAAGTGATCCCGCTGGAACAGATGGAGAGGCGGCTCATTGCGGCCGCGCTGGCCCAGGAAACGGAGAACTATACCAGGACTGCGCGAATCTTGGGCATTTCCCTGTCCACGTTGAAGCGGAAGGTGAAGAAGTATGGCCTTGCGCGAAATAGGCCATATTGAGCCGCTGGGCCAATATGGCCTATTCAGAATAAGCCAATAGCATATCAAGCTCCCCGAATCACCTTATTCTATCACAGCGTTTCCTCTGGCATGGGTATTGCTGCTAGAAATACTGACGCTCTGAATATCATTGGGCGCCAAGCGGGCAGCACAACACGGGCACCGGCCGTGAGACCGGCGAGAGGGACGGGCGATCCTCTCGCCGGTCGACTTCTTTGAGCTCTCGCTCTGGCATTCCCACATTTCGCCTTCCTTTCCGGAATGTTTCAGAATAGGCCGGGAAGTGCTTTACCCTTTTGGAACCCTCCTTGCAATGACTGAGGCCCGGGGTCCTCGCAATGACAGGTGGAGGAGCTGGTCATCGCGAGCGGTAGCGCGGCGTTCTCAGTTGAGAGCATGAGATTGCTTCGTCGCTACTCTCCTCGCAATGACCGCGGGTGGCGCCACGATTCCGGGATCTCTCTACGGGGTTATATTCCAATCCTGAGCCGTAGCGCGAGGCCGAGACAGTAAGACGAGAAATTGAAACATCCTTCCTTTCCATCCCTGAATCTCCTCTCCCAATCCGTGTAATCTGTGATTCCGGTATTTCGCCCTTCTTCTCATTCCTCCATTGCCAGATGAGGCGAGTCTTCTCATATTCGCTGTGTTCCCCGTAGAAGATCCCCTGCGGAGTGAACGAATATCCTTGGGAACACTAGCGCAGAAATGTCGAACCAGGAGGAAGACCCATGAACACCTCCTCCCTTGGAGCCCGCGACGCGACACCCTCATTCCAGGTCTCGAGATGGGCGCGGGAGCGATATGATCTTGATCTCTCCTTTTTCCTTCCCGACGGCGCTCTGAAAATCGAGAGCTTCTACGCCGCCAGGCGATTCGCGCAGAAGATCAATGAGAAGAGAAACCTTCTTTTGTTCCCCGAACATGCGGTCCATGCCAGTGAGCTCAACGCCTTAGCCCTTATCATGGGCATCAGTGGCCGAATTGTTGATCTCTACATCGATACGGTGGACGAGAAGCTTCTGGTGAAAGCGATGAGCTGGCTCGATCAGCGGTTTGGACGCTCCGTCATAGACGATGCCCTGCGCGCCATTGTTGAGGATTTTGTCCCAAGCAGGAGCTCCGCGACGGCCCTGCCGTCGGATGCTGGCTCAGCCGCCGAGATGGCTGCCTCGTATCCGAGGACATTCCTCCTCCGGAAATTGATCCTTCTATGGGCTCAGAATGAGAACTCGGCGGCACACCGGCTCGTTGAGTTGTATGATGATGCTCGCCTCGAGAAGGAAACGTCCTACCGAAGGATCCTGATGAACCTGAAGGAGTTCTTCGAGCTTCAGCCGCATCCTGCTCCTTTCGAGAAGAACCTCTTGGACTTACTCCTTCTCCCCGCGAAAGAGAACCCTTTCTCGCTGGCCGAGCAGCTCGAGTTCATCCTCAGGGCCTGGGGGCCGTTGCTTGGTGAGTATCTCTATTTGGTCTTGGGAGCTCTTGACCTCATCAGAGAGGAAGAGGCAAGGCTGCAGGGACCGGGACCGTCCACACCGCCCTTTGTGCCTGCATACGACGGTGAGCCGGAGAACTACTCCCCTGATAGTCAATGGATGCCTGATTTGGTTCTCGTGGCGAAGAACACCTATGTATGGCTGGACCAACTCTCCGTCAAATACCAACGTCCCATTACAAGGCTGGATGAGATCCCCGACGAGGAGCTGGATTCATTGGCCCACATGGGGTTCACGGGATTGTGGCTCATCGGCCTATGGGAACGAAGTCCGGCATCCAAGAAAGTGAAAGAACTCTGCGGGGACACGGAAGCAGCCTCATCGGCCTATTCTATCTATGAGTACAAGGTGGCTTCTGCGCTGGGGGGAGATGAGGCCTGCGATGGCCTCATGCAGAAAGCCTGGAGTCGGGGGATCCGCCTTGCCGCTGATCTGGTGCCAAACCACACCGGCTTGGATTCTCGCTGGATGGCAGAACATCCTGACTGGTTCCTCGGGCTCGATTACTGCCCTTTTCCATCCTACACATTCAATGGGCCGAATCTATCCCAAGATCAACGATTTCAGGTATATCTGGAGGATCATTACTACAATAGAAGTGATGCTGCGGTTGTTTTCAAGAGAGTTGATACATCAACAGGCAATGAGCGCTTCATATATCACGGCAATGATGGTACAATGATGCCGTGGAATGATACCGCACAATTGAATTATCTCCACCGTGACATCCCTGACGCCGTCATTGAGACGATACTCGATGTCGCACATCGTTTCCCCATTATCCGATTTGACGCCGCCATGACGCTGACGAGGAAACACTTCCAGCGTCTCTGGTTTCCCGCGCCCGGAGAAGGCGGCGCCATTCCCTCCAGGGCCGAGCACGGAATGAGCAAAGAACAGTTCCAGGAACTTCTGTCATTCGAGTTCTGGAGGCGAGTGGTGGACCGTGTGGCCGACGAGGCCACGGATACTCTCCTCCTGGCCGAAGCATTCTGGCTCACCGAGAGCTTCTTCGTCAGAACATTGGGCATGCACCGCGTGTACAACAGCGCCTTCATGAACATGCTGCGCGAAGAGGAGAATGCCCACTATCGGAAGGTCGTGAAGGATACTCTCGCGTTTGACCCCGAGATCTTGAAGAGATTCGTCAACTTCATGAACAATCCCGATGAAGAGACCGCCGCCGTGCAGTTCGGCACGGGAGACAAGTACTTCGGCATCTGTGTACTCCTCGCCACCATGCCGGGTCTTCCGATGTTTGGTCACGGCCAGATCGAAGGCCTTCGTGAAAAGTACGGCGCTGAGTTCCTCCGGCCCCGTTGGGACGAAAGCACGGATGACCTCCTGGCCGAGCACCACCGCCATCTTATCGCGCCTCTTCTCAGGAAGCGGCGGCTCTTCTCTGGTGTGGAAAGCTTCCGTTTCTATGACTTTGTTACCCCCGATGGTCATATCGACGAGAACGTGTTCGCCTACTCGAACGCCTATGGCGACAAGAAGGCCTTGGTGGTCTATCACAATAGATGGGGCCACACAAAGGGGACTATCCAATGGTCCGCTCCCTATTCCCGGAAAAAGCCAAATGGCGAGAGAGACACACAGACATGCTCGCTGGCACAAGGAATGGATTTCTCCGGGGAAGCAGGAGTCTATTCCATCCTTCGGAATCATGCGACAAGCATGGAACATATCTATGAGAACGAAAAGATACGAGCGAAGGGGCTCTCGCTGGAGCTTGGCCCCTACGCCGTGCTGGTCTTCGTGGATCACCAAGAAGTCCGAGACCACGAGAACCTCCGATATGGAGAGCTCGAGATGTTCCTCGGCGGTCGAGGTGTACCCAGCATCAAGGAGGCGCTCTACGAGTTGCGCCTGCTCCCGATTCACGGCCGCTTCTCCGAGCTCATCAACGGCGCATTTCTCGAAGAGCTGCTCCTTGCCTGCGCGTCAGGAGAACAGCAACCGCATATAGCGGATCTTGTCCGGGTTCGTGCAAATCTGCTCCTGCAAGAAATCATACGCTACACCCATGGCTCCGGAGATGTAGACCAGATCATTTCGCCGCTCGCGGGTCTTCTCCAAGGCGCCCTGCAACGATCGTGGTCCCACACAAAGGAAGAACTCCCAGGGGAAGGGAAAAACAAGTATCTCGCATGGAGCACGTTCCTGGGATGGCTGTTCCTTCATCGCCTCGGCGCCGTTGTCCTCCCCGAAGGCTATGAGGAACTCAGCAGGAGCTGGGTGGACGAGTGGCGGCTTGGAACGATCCTGGCCTCGGTCATGAAAGAGCTGGGCGCGGACCGTGAAACCGCCTCTCGAGCAGTCGATCTTGTGAAGATACTCATTGGGCACCAGGACCGTTTCGCCGGTCTGGGGAAGAATGAGTTCACACCACATGCAACAGTGCAAGGCCTCCTGGGAGACCACGAGGTCCACGACTTCCTTCAGGTCAACCGGTATGGGGGAACGCTGTGGTTCAACAAGGAGTGTTACGAAGAGCTCATCGGATGGCTCCTGATCATCGCAGAGATCAACCTGCAGGCTCAGGCTGATGGCAAGGAGACTCGATCCCGCTTGGCACATATAGGTTCGGAGCTCTTGCAAGCTGCTCCTCTGGCAGACTATCGCATCGATGCCCTGCTCCAGCTCCTCGATCCCGCATCGAAACGAGATGCGGGATAACATGCAACACGAGCGACTGTTCAACCGGAGCTTCTTCCTGCTGTGGCAGGGGCAATTGGTGAGCCGGATTGGCTCGCAAGCCTTTGCCATTGCCATGATGTTCTGGATAAAGCATGCCACCGGCTCCGCCACACTCATGGGTATGATCATGATGGTGTCCATGCTGCCATCGGTGATCCTTGGCCCCCTGGGTGGGGCCTTCGCCGATCGCTACTCCAGGCGCTCCATCATCATCTTCAGCGATCTCTTGAATGGCGTCGTGGTGCTGACCCTGGCGGGGATAATGTTCATGGCACCGGACGAGAAGAGCGTGATCATAATCTGGCTCTTCGTAGCGTCGATTATTGTGGCGGTGGTGGGCTCCTTCTTCCGCCCCGCGATTTCCGCGTCCATTCCCGACCTGGTCCCCAAAACGAAAGTCGCCGCGGCAAACTCGCTCAATCAATTCTCTGTGCAGCTCTCCACTTTCATAGGGCAAGGAATTGGGGGAACGCTCTTTCGGCTCCTGGGAGCACCGGTACTTTTCCTTGTTGATGGGCTGACCTATCTCTTCTCCGCCTTCAGTGAGTCGTTCATCACGATTCCCCAGACCCTCCGAGAGAAAAGCGAGGCGAAGAGCAGCGCCTTCGCCGAGTTCAAGAGCGATATTGCAGAGGGTTTTCGCTACGTGTGGAAGCGGACAGGACTCAGGAACCTGCTCTTGGGCGCCTCTTTCCTCAACTTCTTCTCCATGCCCATCATTCTCCTCTTGCCCTTTTATGTGGAGGACTTCCTCAAGGCGCGCCCCGACTGGTATGGGTTCTTGTTGGCTTCATTTGGGGTAGGCGCCATGCTGGGGTATCTCGCGGCGGGGGTTCTGAAGCTTCCGGGCCACGCGCGGAGCATGACAATGATCGTCGTCCTCTTCTGTCAGACCCTTGGGCTAGGGATGTTGGGGCTCATCACGCTTCCTTGGCTTTCCTTGCTTGTCATGTTCCTCTTTGGCGTGATGAATGGATTCTTCAATGTGAACATCATGACCGTCCTGCAGATCTCTACTCCCTCCGAGATCCGGGGAAGGGTCTTCGGGCTCTTGAATACCCTTTCCATGGGCCTCTCGCCCATTGCTATGGCGCTTTCAGGAGTGATTGCCGACCTGACCAATCAGAACATACCAGCCATCTATGTGACCTGTGGGGTCATCACCGCCTCGCTTTCCGTACCACTGGCATTGAGCAAGGAGTACCGACTCTTCCTTGCATGCGAACCGGAAGCGGATCAGAACAACGACGAATGAGATCTGCGCTTCAAGCGCACCTGAAACCTGACCTGAAACTTCATCCCGAACTTCGTCTCGAACTTCATCGGGAGCTTTGTCGGAAACTCCATCGATTCGGACGGATGTTCCTTCCCAAAATGGTCCCGCCAGCCAGCGGGTGACTCCCCTAACCCGGACTTCATACTCCGCCGAGGAGGCGGCATTGGCGAAATGCTCGGGCTATCTCAACCAACATGTCAGGGAGGCGAGGAACTGGAATGTGGTGCTCTGCATATAGAGATGTTCTTCGCCCAACCACCCATGAACAGGGGCCGGGTTGACCAACCATTGCACGCCGGCGTCCAGTGAAAGCTGAGGTACCAGGAAGTAGCCGACTCCAAAATCGAAGTCCATGGCAAATGAGGTCTTGACCTCTACATCGAGGTTCGGATTTTTAATCTCCAATGAGTCGAGATAAACAGTCTTGTCGAAGTTGTTCAGGCTGATCCCCAGCCCTAATCCTCCGTGGAATGCGATCCCTCGCTGTTCGGGCATCTGCTGAAACGTCAGTCCAACAAGCACTGGGGTTTGGCCGAGGGTTCCCCAGTTGTCACCCCCTGCAATCAGGTCCATCTGGTACTTCCGGATCGAAAGATCAACCCCGACGAAATCCGGATCAGTCAACATATAGATCAGCCGGCCGCCCAGGACTTCACTCACCTTGTCGAATTCAGTGTCAACATATTCAACCGTGTTGGATGAGACCGCCACCGACGTATGTTGCCATGGAATCCCGCCGTAGAAGCTCACACCAATAGTGCCTGCATTGGCGAGGCCCCCCATCAGTATCAGGAAACCCATCACATGGATGGATATGACCGTCAGCTTGTCTCTGTAGCCCTTTCTCATGGTTCCTCCCTTAACCAGCCCGTGTGACGCTTCGCCGGATTGAGATGCTGAGCTACCAAACCAATGCCCAATCGCAGATTGTCAATCATGGATTACAGATTACGGCTTCTGATCCCATTATCGTCTGTGTTCATGAGATATTTCGCCTTGCGGGAGGATCGGCGGATCCGCCGATCCTCGCCGACCAGGAGAACGCCGGAGATGGAGCCTGGATTCCATCCGCCGGTTGGTGGATTGAATGTGTGATGTGTAACATCTCAAGAAGTCCGGGCATCCGGCCTAATCCCCCTTTGGCAAAGCTGTCACTCGGACACACTTAACACCGGGGGCAATCTTTCATCCACAACATCATCGGAATCGGAATCGCTATCGCCATCGAAATCAGTCACCCCGTTGCTCTCGCCTTCATCAAACATCCAGATTCTCGTGACTGAGGACCATGTGATCACACCACAATTCGATGCCGATCCCGATAGCGATGCCGATTCCGATGAAGGATGAAGACATTGGCGGTCATAGCCATTGTGCCCCGAAGGGGCGTGACATACCAGCCCAGGGCAAGCCCGCTAGGGCGCAACCCTGGGGCACGGAAACAGAATACCCTCAGCCCTGACAGGGCGAGACCGAGACATAGATAAGGACAAGAGCATGACCCAGTCGTTGTTGGAGGAGTTCCTTGAGCTCCTTCAGGAACATCGGTTGAATATGATGACCCGTCTTCGCCAAGGGGTCGCCGAGTCAGGACGCTACTTGTGGACCTGATGGGCAAGGGGCTGTCACGCCCTTTCAGGGCTTGGATCTATTGGGTATCTGTGGCCCAGAGGGCGGCAGCAGCTTGCTTCGACTTCGCTCAGCACAGGTCGCGGCCTTACCCTGGGCTGATATGTGAAGCCCTTTCAGGGCCGGAGGGATTACCGTCATGGTATGATGGAGTCCGCATTCTCGGCGTACAGATTTGCCGCAGCATTGGTCTCCCCCATGTAGGGGCATCCGCCAGCTGGCGGATCGTGCGCACCAGCTTGCCACGGCGAAGTTTTGGCGTAGACGGGAGGCGTAGTCCCGCCGTCGGCGGGACAAAGATGGGATACAAGAATGTGAAGTTATTTCTGCGCGAGCCCTGCACATGAGTGCACGTCAGAAATGCGAGATATGGGCTCACTCTGGGATGATGACGTGTACGAGCCCCTTGCGCCACAGATCCTTCATGTATCGCCGTGCCGCTGCTTCGAGGCGGGGCGAGTCCCCCTGGAAACCGGATCGCTCCAGGCAGACCGCTATGGTATTGTTTCCGTCGAGATGCCGGAACAGCTGGGTTTCCAGTACGTCGAATGTGTCAAGAATGCCGACCCCATATCCCTTGAGCCGGCTGCGGTTGATGACTGGAACATACCGGAGGAAGTCGTCTCCATCGAAATCGATGCGATAGTCCCCCTGGGACCGCTTGTGCCCGCACGCCAGGAAATAGTGCTGGTTGATCGCATGAAACGGCTCCATGGCTTTCCATATCTCCTGTTCCGGCAGCGCATTGATTCGGGCATAAAGAGGATGATTCTTGGGGATATGAGCGTTAGGATAGTACAATTCGTTGTTAACCCATCCCTGAAAAGCCAGCCCGCATGTTCTCAGTAGTTCCAGGCAATTCTCCACTGAATAGTCGATATCTCGTTTATTCAAAAACGTATCTACAAATACACTATCATGCGCAAACTGATATGCTGCAATGTAATTCATAGCCGGATGCTGATGGGATAATATATCTATAGTCGCTCTTACTACTTGTATATCTATCGGTGATTGCTCAAGAGATAAGGTTTGGAAGAGCATCTGCAGCATCCTGATGCCTGCGCGACCAAACGCACCATAAATCATGAGACTCATGACGCCGTCTTTTCGGAGCACCGACTTGAGCGCACGCACGCCCTCATCAGGATCATGGAGGTGATGAAGCACGCCATGCGAGAAAATCAGGTCAAAATCGCAGTCAAGTTGGGCAACATTCTCTACGGCGAGCCTGTGGAGGGACAGGTTGTCAAGCTGGTATTCCTTCTTGAGATATTCCTCATGCTTGAGGCTGTTCGAGCTAATGTCGATCCCCACAACACTCATCGTGCGATTATGGTAGGCCACCAGAGCTGCTTCTCGCGTCCCACATCCAGCCACCAGAACATCCAGATTCTCCCGATTCTTCTGTTGTGGCCAATACAGGAACGTCTTGATCTTTGCTTCCTCAAACAGTGGCAGATCCAAATATTGTACGGGTTTTGGATACAGCCATCGCTCGTACTGCCTACCGATCTGATCCCTGTACGGTTGATCCTTCATAGAAGCGCCTCTCTTCTCACCGATATTGCGCGGCGGTAGCGGGTTCGCCTTTTCGGACGTCTTCATAGCGTCGGGTATGAGCTCCCTTTGGCTGATCGAGTTTGGTCAAGCCGAAATCGTGCCACATTGATGCTCGTAGTTCCTCAGCATCATGGCGGCTCCGCTCTTCATGCCGAACCGCGCATAGAAGGGCACCATCTCGCGGTCACAGACCACGTCAACCATGTACAGATGTGCCAGATCGGCGAGCAGTCGTTCACTCAGCTCTGAGCCAATCCCATGACCCTGGTATTCCGGCAGGACCTCGAGAAGAGGGATGTAAGCGGAAAGCACGCCGTCGGAGATGGCGGTGATGAATCCAACCACCCGATCCTTCGAATCCTCCACCGCGAGCACAATGTGCGTGCTTCCCTGCAACAGGCGCAGATGCGTTTCCAAAGACGGCGGGTTGGGCCACCCCACAAAGAACCCGGCGAGCATCTCCTTGGTGATTTCCTGATGTGAGGTAATGTAACGTATCATCTTCTCCACCTAAGTTGCGCGTTAACCCGCTCTGCTCGAGAACAGGCGCGGCAAGATCGCCTCGCGCTCTCTTGCCTTCTTTGTGATGATCTCCATCAAGAGTACCCATCAAGCCCCAAGTCCTCCCTACGGGTCCTATCCGGCGCACATTGATCCATATCAAACTATTTAAGTTCCTGCGCAGGAACTTAAATAGTTTCAGCGTATCGAGGCCCCGCGCTCGGTGCTCTGAGCGCGGGCTAGGGCTCGATCTTTCGTGCGGCATTTTGAGCCCTTTCCACCTTG
Organism: Candidatus Fermentibacterota bacterium; assembly: GCA_030620115.1. GTDB lineage: Bacteria > JAFGKV01 > JAFGKV01 > JAFGKV01 > JAFGKV01 > JAUXFG01. The sequence continues at coordinate 4,069 of JAUXFG010000050.1, read as the reverse complement.
TGTTTGTAGTAGCGAGCACGCGAATCCTTCTTCATCTCGATGAATGTCCGGTAGTGGACCAGTGCTTTTCGCTCTGCTTCCTTGCGAGCATCTTTAGGCAGATCCGGGTTCCTGGCTCGATGCCGGTAGACATCACCAAGTACATAGTGGGCATCCACAAGACTTGGATCGAGCTCAAGGCATCTGCTTAGGTGATTCAGCACCTGCGCCTCAAGTGTCTGGTCGGAAAATGCGCGTGTCGCAAGAAAGCTTCCGAGCTTGAGATGCGCTTTCGCATAGGCTGGATCCAGCTCCAACGCGCGACGTAGGAGATCTTCCTTCCGCTGGCCGTCCCGTTCATATCGTGCAAGGTTGTACAGTTCATAGGCCACGACCGATGATGTCTCATCCATGCTCAGCAATCGCAGCTCATCCTCCGCGATCTCGACACCGAGGTTCCGCGCCAACATCGTGGCAATCTCATCCTGGATCCCAAACACCTTCGCATACGGTCCTCCGGCACTTGCGGCTCTGCCGGGATCGACTTCTCCTGTAGCCACATGAACCACCCGAGCATTGATCTTGAGCGTTGGAGATGCTTCCACGTCAAGTTTCTGGAAGCTCCCCAGAACAAGAAAGTCCGCGTTGACCAATTTCCCCACCGAGCCGGCGCCATCCTCTGTTAGATCGCTGAGGCCGAGCTGTAGCTCTTTGAGAACCTCACTGATCTGCACTCGCTCTACGAGCCGAAGTCGTTTGATATGATTGAGCTTCGTGGTGATTGTTTCAGCGAAGCCATCACACATCCAGTCGAGCTCTTGTCTCTGCATCACATTCCTGAACGGGACAACCGCGAGGGCTATTCGGTCATCTTCCCTGGCTAATGCCTGGTCAGATGACACAATAAGAGACACGACAATGACGAGCAACTTGAACATGAAAGAACTCCAGCTAATAAATATTGTAGACAATACTAGAGGTGAATGAGAAACTTGTGGATGAATCCTCATTCCAATTATACTGGAATCTATTATCCCAGCTCACCACATCTGTCAAGTCGTAGGTGAGCTCTCCAAATGCCACTTTGGTAGTTGTTTCGACGGCATTCGCCGCATGGTCACCCCGAATGCCGATTTGGGATTCTACGTAGCGCCCAAACACGCTGCTCAGCTCGGTCTCCAGACTCATCCGTACTTCGTCTTGTTCTCCCGTGATGCGGCTGGAAGCATCGGCCTTCACCGAAAGCTGGTGCTGCCGGCCAAGCGGGTACTCCCATTTCAAGTAGAAAGACAGATACCCATACTTGTCCATATCTTTATTCTCTTTGGATATCTCTTGGAAGTATGCTGCTCTGAGCTCGAGACCGTACTTGCGCTTATCAAATGATGATGCTATGGCATCGTAGATCTCATAGGAGATGTCCAATGTGATGTCGTCGGCATCGATGAACCCATTCGCGAGGAGGATATCCTGTGTCTCCTTCATGCGATCGTAGTGATCCATTGACCGGATGTAATAGGGGAGGAGTTGCCGGATCATCGCTCTTGGGATTCTTGTTCTGAGTATCCCTGCGGCCATGAGTTCGTTCTGCACGATGATGATGCGCTCATACGAAGCGATATCAACGACCCGGCCATATCCGATGCCCCCGGCGATGTTCGTGGCCGGACGATCGCGACTATCGGTACTGCCGTCATCACGCTTCTCCCACCGCGCCTGTGCCTCTGAATAGAAGAAGTAGGGGCTTTGCGGGGTAAGATACCACTTGCGCCCATACGCCGAGAAATCATCCCAGCCCCATTCATTGAACCCCAGAATCTTGATACCGGCGGCATCAGACTCCGCGGTGTCCACCTTCGAGTAGTCGAAATCAACCTCAATGGCGCCAGAGAACCAGTACCCCTGGGATCCTCGTTCAACAGCATACTCGAGGCCCGCTTTGGTTGTCGCGCTGGCACTTCTTCGCTTCTCATCGTTGTTGTACCCCGTCGCGGTAAGATCGAGCTCGATACGTGCGTCTATAGACTTCGATTCCCGCTCCACCACGACGTCCCTGATGAGCTCTTCTTGAGTGGTTACTGTGGCCGGGCCCAGCGCAGTATCCTGAACAGCAGGTGTTGATACCGTACGGGGTTCTTCGGTTTCGGCTACGGGGCGCGAGGGGACAGTCGGCGGTGTCGGGGATACTTCAGCACGCGCCTCCATTGGGGGTGCCGGTATGGTATCTATTGCTTGCTGCTCGTCGGATTCAACGGCTTGCGAGAGGAGTATTCGCCCCCTACGACCATCTTTGGTGAGAACCGAAGCCCATGTCTCCTCAAGGGCGGTCACCGCAACCTGTGCGCCCGCAGGGAGAACCGCAATGGCTGCCCATGTCTCACTGTAGAGCGTCGCGCCGCGTTTTCCAATCGTGAGAGAGCCGTGCGCGGATTCGATATCTGCCGAAGGAGCATCCATGGCCACCGCCTCAACATCACTCGCCTGCACATATCCAATGCCTCCGTCAGCCGTCTCTATCTTGTACCAATCGAGAGACTTGCCCACTGCAGTCACCACATCCCCCTTCTTGAGTGTCAGAAGCGGCGCAGAGAGCAAACTCTGTTCAGCGCGTACTGGTGCGGCATGAGTGGTGATGGTGAGCGTGTATTGCGCAGAAAACGACGCTCCTACGATACCGTAAAGGAAGGCTGCCAAGATCAGCCAACGATTCCTGCGAGCCTGCTTCATGGTACAACCTCCCTTAGGCGTTCATGGGTTCAGAGTTCCCCGTTCAGGGTTGGCTTCCTTGCCCATACTCGTGCACAATCTCTCGATGTGCAGCTACGCGCTCCAGAAACGAATGCCGTATCTCGGGATCATCGATCTTCGAAGCACGTTCTTGCAGCAGGCTGTATGCCTTGGCAAGAGTGTCTTGGGAACGTGAGTCGTGGTTGACGCGGAGAACATGGTAGCACGTCAGGTAGATCTCCAGCGGCTGGCTTGTGCCCTCCAATGTTCCTGTCTGTAGGTGACACAGAATCTGCTCGACTTGCTCCAGAGCCTCTTCTCGCTTCTCCTGGGTCAGAGAGACTCGAGCCAGGCCGGCCGCCGCTTCCAAAGCGAGGACATCCTGGCCCAACTCACGGCGTGCTTGCAGGGCACGACGGTAGGCGGCAGCAGCCTCTTCCTGTTTCCCCGCCCCCTCGAAGGCATGTCCTATGCTGTCGAGTGCATAACCCAGCATGTGTTGTTCGCCAAGTTCTTCGGCAATGCACAACGCTTGTTTGCCGGAATCATGTGCGCTCTCGTGGTCCCCTGCGAGATGGAAAAGCATGGTCAGATTGACAAGCACGGCACCTTCAATGGGCTTCACGCCTATCTGCCGGCAAAGGCACAACGCCTCTTCCAGGAAAGATCGAGCCTTGGTATAGTCGCCGACATCACAGGAGATCTTCCCCAAGTTATTGAGCGTCAGGCACTGGCCCCGCGTATCCCCAATTTCACGTCTCACATGGAGCGCCTCCTCGTAACCGGTCCGCGCATTGGCATAGTCACCTTGCTCGGCGGATACGGTAGCCACATTGCCTAAAGCGTTGCATTCAGACATACGGTGGCCAATTTGTTGGCAAAGCAGGAAGGAGCGCTCGAAGTAGGATCTTGCCGATGCATACTCCCCCAAGTGATAATGGGCTGAGCCAAGGTTATTAAGGATCGAACCCTCCCCCATCGCATCCCCCGCCTCCTGCGCGATTCCCAAGGCCCGTTCAAACCAATCTTGGGCTGCTCGATAATCGCCTTGGTGAGTTGAGACCGTACCCTGGTTGAGCAGGATGGTGGTTTCCTCATTCCGATCTCCAGTATCTCCGATAAGATCAAGGGCTCGATCCAGCGCACTTCGAGCGCCATCATAATTGCCCTGGCGCAGAAGCGCCCCTCCCCATAGGCGAAACCCGGCCGCTTCGCTGCATCTTTCTCCGCTCGCCCGAGAGAATTCGATGGCAGATTTCCCCGCGGCAATCGCTGCGGGGAAATCGCCTGTGGCCTCAGCAAGGTGGGCTCGGCGCAAGGCAACCTCGGCTCGCTTCTGTGAGTCACTAAGCGAATTCGCCAG
>JAUXFG010000093.1 GCA_030620115.1 Candidatus Fermentibacterota bacterium | reverse complement strand
GGAAACATTCAAGATCGAAGTGGGGGGAGGAGGAAATGGGGGAATGAACATCCAACATCGAACATTCAACATCGAAACTTGGAAGGGAGGAGGAAGTTCGGGACCCGCCTTCGTCGGATGGCTCCGGCGTGGCAAGCGAAGTTCGAGACAGAGTTTATGGGGAGGAGGCTACTTCAGATAGACCGCCCGCTTCGTACATGTCCGGCCATCATCTGATGAAGCCCGCACGAGACATATGCCGCTGCCGATAGAACCGTCGGGGGTCCAGAAGAGCAAGTCATCTTGCATAGGCATAGGCTCAGTACCCTCATCGGCCATCTGAGCCGACCCTCTCTCTCCGTCATCTGCAAATACCACCCGCCCCATGAGATCGAACACCTCGATCTTCATCTTGTGCCCAGCAGTACCCGAGACTCCGATTCGACACGATCCGCTGAAGGGGTTCGGCGAGAGAGTGAGCATGAGCTTTTCCGGCAAAACGATCGAAGCCTCCGTGACATCAACACCTGCTGTATTGACAAGGTAGAGATGCGGCGTACGGGCCGGGAGATTGGCTTCAAGAGTAAGCGCATGACCAGCCACAGACACAAGCCCGACCGCCCCGGTGCTGACTTCAAGGGCTGAGTAGTCACCATCCTCAAGCCCCCAACCGAGGATGCTGATCTCCACCGCTCCGTTGAAGTCACGATCTCGAGCGTAGACAAAAACATACGGTTTGTTACCCGCGATAAGAAGCCGATACCCATTATAGCGGTGCCGAGGAAGACTAAGGGAATCATAATATGCTCGCAGCGTGTCCACAATTTCATCCGATGCAAAGCCCGCAGTGAAATACTCTAATCCCCGCATGACATCTCCCAACCAGATATTACCCCCACCATTGGCGAAAGCATCTACCGCGCCAGTGAGTGACGCCGGCGCTAATAGTGAATAGACAGATGGCTCCAAGACCCCTACGACATCGTAGGAATCCAGCAACGCCGGCTGCTCCATGACTTCACCTTCGTCGATGCAGTTGAAAGGAAGACCGGCGTCCATGAATGCCGATGCCTGTATCATAGCGCATGTCAGAGAGTAGGTGCTGTCAGGGTAGTACTTGCCATACTCGAACGGCAAGTCGATCATGGCGAATCGAGAGTGGGTGATGCCACTGACCTGGGGGAGAGCGTCAAAGTGACGAGTGGCCTCGATCTCGGCCAATTCTGATGGAGTCCACATGCCCGAGACATCGTTCAGGGATGGCTCTTGCCACCAGAGGAAGTGATAGCCCAGAGCCCGGTGGAATAGCGCCCAGGTTGTTATGTAGCCATCCACCGACGGATACAGATCGTTCACTCCACGCTCGCACTGAAGTATCATGGGTTTGCCGTACCGCAGGCAGACCTGCATGGTTGCGGGCATGACATAGTGAAGAAATGACAGAAGTCCGTCCATACAATCGAACACGTTGGGCGCGACCTGCGGCGCAACGCGCATGACATCGATGTTCGGGTTCCGCACGAAATATGAGAAATCGGCACCCATGGCTTCTTCACAGAATCCATTGGACATCTCTCCCATCATTATGCCACCCGGGTAGCCCATCAGGATATGATCGGGATCCGCGCGCTTCATGAGGCGTGCGAATATATCGAGTGTCTCGCGTTTCTTCTCGACTCTGAAACGTGTCCACTCCAGCCATTCCGCGCGCGTGTCCGGACCCGTCTGGCTGCGGATACAGAGCGGTTCGGGCGGCGTGGAACCGTAGAGACCGACGGTGTAGTCGGAATAGTCGGCAAACCCGCCAATATCATACATGTGCCCACCAGGGTAGTTGTATTCTGCGGTGAAGAATGTGGCGAGCAGCCAGCCGAAGAGGGAAGGATTTCCCTTGTAGCGAGCTATGATCTCCTCCAAGAACTCCCCGGCCTCGGCCAAGTAGCCGGGATGGTAGAAAACCGGGAAGGATGCATAGCCGAAGTAAGTCAGTTCTCCGCGGAGCTCATCTGCATATTCGGGGTTCAGCGAGTCTGGGTCGTGGGTCACAAAGACGGCATCCAGATAGAGCGAGTCAGCGAACCACGCCGGCGCCGTGCCGAGATACGGTTGGAGGATTATGGAGAGCCCGAGCGATTCTGCATGCGCCATGCATGCGTCGAGCTGACTCCAGTCGCAAGCGTCTCGATGCTCCTCGATGCACCACCACTGCGGTCCGAGCTCGATCAACTCGAAGCCCAACCCAACGTATTGGTCCATCAGAGCAATGACCGAATCGGCAGTCTGCATCTCTTCGATGTGCGGAATAGTCCAACCATTGATGAAATACGGCGCGCCATCAACGCAGATCTGGGGGAACCCGTCCATTACTTCCACCGACGTTGTTATCGCATTACCAGTGCCCACAGGCGTAAGCACAAGTAGTGCACACATGATGATCACAGAAGAACATGATGCAAATGCCCCGCTGTAACCCGCCCATCGCAGAGCGCAGGCAGACCAACTTGAAATGTTGCCCCAGGCTTTCATCATGATATCCTTCCTTGTAAGCGTTCACGGGTTGAAAGGTTCATAGGTTCAGGGTTCACCGGAAATCGAACCGTTGATTCGTGGGATCTGAAAGATAACCTTGAACGGTGAACTCTGAACCCGTGAACGGCTACCTTCCTCTTGCATCCCGCAGTTCTTGGAACAGAGACCTTCCACGATGAGAGGGCTCAATGGAATAAACACCGCGGAACACGAGAGAGGCTACTTCTCCATTTCTGCGCGAAAACCGGTTGCATGCATTGTATCTTGGTGTGCATGTTCAGCAGCCCGCGAGAATGATGATACAGCCTGCCCCATACAGAAGAGGTCAATGATGGTTCCGTTGCAGAGACACGAGCGCTTCTTGGTTCCATATGCGGAGATCAGCCGGAGGATTCAGGCCTTCCAGACAGCTATGAAAGAGATGGGCCTTTCTTTGGCCTGGTTCGATCACCCCACGGACCGATACTACTTCACTGGCTCCATGCAACAAGGCGTTCTCCTGATCCCTATGGAAGGGGAGCCCTCCTTTTTCGTAAGGAAGAGCCTCAAACGCGCTGAAGCTGAGTCGCCGCTGAGGGTATTGCCCTATCCCGGCCGGAAGGGTCTCCTGAAGGAAACAGACGCCCTTCGAGCTAATCGGGGCCCCTTGGGGCTCGTGCTCGATGTGACTCCTGCGTCGACCTATGTCTGGTTGACGGACCAGTTGGAGAGCTGCTCCATGGTCGATGTGAGTTTGGCAGCGCGCTCGCAGCGCGCCGTGAAGAGCGCGTGGGAGATCAGCCAGATCAGGGAAGCGGCGGCACAGGCTACCGCCCTTTTCAAGAAGATGGGCGAGCTCCTTCGGCCAGGGATTACGGAAATTGAGTTGAGCGCATCCATCGAGCGCGAAATGCGACTGCTTGGTCACGGCGGCACGATCTGCGTTCGGCGTGCGGGCTCCGGCATGGGCATGAGCCATGTCGCTTCCGGTGACTCCGCCCTCTACCCCACGAACTTCGATGGTCCGGTGGGAGGAGAGGGCCTCTATCCATCGGCCTCCGGGGCCGGCTGGAAAGAGATCGCCAGAGAGGAGACAGTGATGGTTGATATCGTCACATCCTTCAACGGCTATCAAGCCGATCATACACGAACATTTTCCTCCTCACGCGACATCCCGGAGAAGGCGACCACCGCGCACGCGTTCTGCTTGGATGTACTCGCCCGGTTGGAACAAGCCCTGCGACCAGGACGCATATGCAGCGATATCTATGAGGAGATTCATTCCTGGGTCGAGCAACAGGAGGCGCCGGAAGGCTTCATGGGATATGGTGAGAACCAAGCGAAGTTCTTCGGGCATGGCATCGGTCTCGAACTGGATGAATTCCCCATCATTGCCAAGAGAATGGACATCTCGCTCAAGCCCGGCATGGTGGTCGCCATGGAGCCAAAGGCATTTCTGAAAGGAATTGGGCCGGTGGGTGCGGAGAACACCTATCTCGTCACCGAGAAGGGATGTGAAAACCTTTGTGATTTCCAACAGGAGATTGTCCAGCTCGGTTAGCCCCCGGTGGGCACGGCATGCCGTGCCCCTACATGGGGGAGATCAGACTTGAGGTAAATATGTGCCCCAAGGCTGCGAGCTTATTCTAATTCTCGGTCAATACGTATTCGTCGTACTCTATCTCGAGCTTCAGCTTATGTTGGGCCTCCTCGTTTGCCAGGGTCAGAAGCAGATTACGTAGATTGCTGTCATCCGTCTTGGTGGAAAGATCCAGGTAAAGCTTGAACTCCGCCTTTTCGGCCTGCATGGCATAGATGAGGCCGTCTTGATAGCTCATCTCTGCCTTCAGCTCGGCCTTGGTCAAATAGTCTGATATCCTGAGATCGGAGATCTTCGGGGCCAAACGCACGAGCTGCTTGCCTTCCTTCATGGCCTTGAGTCTTGCTTTGTGGCCAAGCTCATCCTTCTCAAGCTCAACAAAGAGCTTCTTGGTGGCGGGGCTTGTAGACTGCGCCGCCATATTCCTGTAGAGGTCGGCAGCTATCTGTTCCTGCTTCATGGCAAAATCGAGAATATCATCAACAGATCTGAATTCGTCCATCTCCATTACCCTCCCTTTGGAAATAATCGGTCCCTCCCTATCCCGCATTTCTCACCGACCATCTGCTGCAGCGCTACACTTAGCCCTGCCTGCTGCGTTACGCTCCTTCGGACTCCTCGATCCGCCAGCTGGCGGACAGAGGATACGCCTTCGGGCTTCGCCACGGCGGAGCCAGGCTATGCCCTGACAGAGCCGGGGTCCTCGGTCGCAAGCCTTGCAGCCACAGCCAACTTCCCCGCTTCGCCACGAAAACCGGTGAGAAGTGCGGGCTAGCCTCTCGGAAACCAAGTTCTCGTATTGAGAGGGGTCCAACATGGCAGGCAAGACATCTCTGGGCAACCCCTCCTTGCTCTATGACGACATGGAGCGCGGTCAAGGCTACCGAAGTTCCGGTTAGCCCGCACTTCTCACCGGATTCCTGCTGCGAGAGTCGAAATGCCAGTGTCTGCTTTATTGGGGCTTGTCCACAAATAGCCTTAACACTCTGCCATCTCATCTTCAGGCCATCTTTGACCGATCCTCACTCACAGAATCCTCGAAATAGTTTAAGCTATTCCTCCGGTTCTGTTCAATCAGATCGGCCAAACCTAACCCAAATCTGAGCGCCAGATCGTAAGAGCTATTCCCGGACAAGCCCTTACGCTCCTTCATCCTCCTCGATCCGCCGGCTGGCGGACAGCGAATATGACTGCGGGGTCCTCGGTCGCAAGCCTCGCGGCCACAGCCATCTCGACCCTCTCGCGACGAAAGCCGGTGAGAAATGCGGGCCAAATACGGGGATGCTCTCCGCAGCACGTAACCGACGGAGCAGACATCAGTGATTGAGCGGCAGGAAATCGAAAAGGCCATTGCGGCATTGGAGGCACAACGTGTCACGCTTGGCGATGCCATCATCGATCTTGCTCTCGCCTCCCTCAAGAGAGATCTCGCTGAACAGAAAAGCTCCGGTCGCCCCAGTGATCAACGCAGACAAGTAACCGTGCTATTCGCCGACCTGGCCGGCTACACGGCCCTGGCCGAGAGCATGGATCCTGAAGACCTCTACGAGATCATGAATCAGTACTTCATGCACTGGAAAACTGCGATTGAAAACCACGGCGGTATTGTCGAGAAATTCATCGGCGATGCGGTCATGGCGGTCTTTGGGCTGTATGCCTCCAGCGAACAGGATGCCAAGAATGCAATCCTCGCCGCACTGACCATGAGGCAGTCACTGAGAGAGTATAACAGGGGACGAGAACAGAAGGGCGAGCCACGATTGGCTATGCGCATAGGTGTGAATACTGGCGCCGTTGTGGTGAGCGCCGTGAAGGGCCAAGCAGAAAACGATTTTGTCGTTGTAGGGGACACAGTCAATGTTGCCAACCGATTGCAGAGTTTGGCGCCACTGGATGGAATTCTCATTGCCCGCAGCACCTATCGCCATGTATGCGGCCACTTCGATGTGGAAGCACATGGCCGGGTCCACGTGAAGGGAAAAGCCGACCCGATCCCGGCGTATGTGGTGGTCCGAGTCAAGCCTCTCGAATCGGCCCTCTCCATGAGGGGCATACTAGGAATTGAAGCGCCCATGATCGGCAGGGAGGCGGAGCTCGCCATTTTGCAGACTGCCTTTGCCGCCACATGCGAGGCACGCCGACTCCAGATAATCACGGTGGTGGGAGAAGCAGGAATCGGCAAGTCGCGCCTGCTCTATGAGTTCAGGCACTGGGCGAAAGATGGGCCGGCTCCGATTCATCTATTCAGAGCGCGTGCCAGGCCCGAAACCCGGAATCTCCCCTATGCCCTATTCCGTGATCTTCTTGCAACCAGATTCCATATCCAGGAGAACGACAGCCCCGCTGAAGCACTCTCAAAACTCCAGGAAGGCTACTGCGGTCTTTTGGGCGGAAGTGACGAAAACCGTATCCAAGCCTCTGTCGTCGGACAGCTCACGGGATTTGACGCCGGCACCAGTCCGTATGAACATGATTCGCCGAATGACCCCCAGGAGCTTCGCGACCGTGCACTTCTCTATCTCGCGTCCTACATCAGAGCAGCCTGTACACAGAAACCCACCATCATCCTGCTCGAGGATATCAACTGGGCTGACGAGAGCTCCCTTGATAGCTTGGAAGATTTGGCGAGCGGACTTATCGATCAACCTTTACTCATCGTCGCGGCCTGTCGGCCTGAATTCCTGAAACAGCATCCGACGTGGTGTCGGGAGTTCCCATTTCATCGCGAGCTTCCTTTGCGATTGCTGCCAAGAGACGAAACTCGACAGCTTGTTGGGGAGCTGCTTCGGGAGATAGACCGCGTTCCCCATGCGCTGGAAGAACTCATCGTCGGCAGGGCGGGAGGCAATCCATACTTCGTTGAGGAACTCATCAAGATGCTCATGGAAGATGGCGTCATCTCGCCACACGATCAAACCTGGGCAATCGAGCCGTATCGGCTCGCCACCGTTCGAATCCCACCGACACTGACAGGGATCCTGCAAGCACGACTCGACGGTTTACCCCCCGATGAGCGAGAGATCCTGAAGCGTGCCTCCGTGATCGGTCGAACCTTCTGGAACGATACGGTTGCCTTCTTACTGGCAAGCCCTCAGGAGCATGGGAACGCGTCAGAAACCATGACGCAAGATTTGGGCGAGCTTCTTGACTCGCTTTCGCGGCGCGAGCTCATTTTCCCTCAGGACAAGTCGGCATTTGCCGGATCGAGAGAGTATGTCTTCAAACATGCTCTTCTCCGTGACGTGGCCTATGATGGTATGCTCAAACGCCAGCGACGGTCATACCATGCGCAGGCAGCTACCTGGTTCAACACCCGAGGAGGCAAGCGGGTACGAGAATACTCGGGGCTGATTGCCGAGCATTTACTCCATGCCGGCAGTACAGATGAAGCCATTGAACTCATGCAGCGCGCCGGTGAGCAGGCTGCTGCACGCTTCGCCCACACCGAAGCATTGAAATACCTGACCTGGGCCCTCGAACTGATGGACGAGAAAGATTACTCGGGCCGATTCAGGATTCTTCTGATCCTCGAGAGAATTCATGCATTGAGAGGCGATCGCGAAGCACAGCAAACGGACCTTGCAGCCATGGAGAAACTCTCCCATGCTCTGCGCAATGACCAAGACCTTACACTGCTCTTGCTTCGGAAATCGGGGTATTCAGAAGCCACGAGCGACTACTCGGCTGCCATCGCCGCCGCCCAGCAGGCCGTCGAACTATCCAGGAATTCCCACGACATGTTCGGCGAAGCAGAGGGCTACCTGAGCTGGGGAATCGCACTCCGGAGGCAGGGAGATTTTCACACGGCACGGACAAGAATCGACAAGGCACTCGAAGTAGCGCAAGGGGCAAGATCGTCCACCGACAAAGCTCCGGCCGGATCCCATGAGCCTCGCTCATCTCGACTGATCGAGGCTATAGCGCTCAATGAGCTTGGCGTAATCTGCTCAGACCAGGGAGAATATGCGAATGCGGGCGAGTACCAGAAGAGCGCATTAGACATCTTCCGCGAGATCAACGATCGACGCGGAGAAGCAAGAGCGCTTGACGGGCTCGGCATCAGCTTCTGGCGACAAGGGAACATGCGATTGGCTCCAGGCTACCTCGAGCAGGCCCACGCGGTACTCCACGAGATTGGGGACAGACGTGGTGAGAGCATGACACTTGGCACTCTGGCCAAGATCGCTCGAAGCCAGGGAGATACCGATTCAGCGACAGACTACTATGAGCGCGCCCTCCGATTATTCGTCATGGTGCGGGACCGACAAAGCGAAAGCATTGTACTCACCGACCTGGGCGTCATGGCCTATTCACGGAATGAATATGTTCGTGCCAAAGATTATTTTGAGAAAGCACTCCACATCTGCCGGGACATCAATGATCGTTTCGGCGAGAGCATCGCACTCGGCAACCTGGGGCTTGTCTGTATGGCGTATGGTCACAATACCGATGCGGAAGCCTATTATCAGCAGGCACTGGATCTCTCTCGACAGCTTGGCCACCGCGTAAGCGAGTGTACTGGGCTTACATACATGGGGTTGCTCTCTCATCGAGAGGGGAACAATGAGAGGGCCATGGCCTACGCGGAGCAGGCACTACAGATCTCCGATCATATGAATAGCCCATCCCTCAAAGCAGCCGCCCTCACCCTGGTCGGCCACGCGAGTACTAGTCTTGGAGATCTCACCATGGCCGAGAAGTCATACCGGGAGGCCAAGGCTCTCCGAGACGCTTCGGATGAGCCGGAGTTCGCAATTGAGGCCGCCGCTGGGCTCGCTCGCGTCTCGTTGGCCGCGGGTGATATTGACCATGCGCATTCGTATTGTGATCAACTCACGAAGTTCCTTGCCCGGAATACGCTCGATGTCCTTGATGATCCTTTTCAGGTATATCTTACATCCTACGAGGTTCTCCGCGCGCTTGATGATTCACGCGCACGAGAAATCCTAAGAACCGCCCACCGCCTTCTCAAGGAACATGCCGCACGGATCACCGATCCCACATTGCGCAAGGCTTTCCTCCACAATGTAGCGGCACACCTTGAAATCCTTCGTCTCTACGAGATTGAGGACGCGAGCGGGGAGTAGCCCGAACTTCTCACCGGTCTACTTGGTGCTCTTGTGCGGCGTGGGGAGGTACTCAACCGTGGGCTGCTTCCGGATTGGCTGTGGATAGAGGCTCAGGAGCTGCAAGAATTCCTCGGGCATCTCCGAGCTCACGGACAGACCTACGAGTTCCCTGGCATGCTCAATGGTGATAGGATAGTCGTGGGTCCAGTTCCCCTCCGTCAAAACAGCCGCCACTTCCTCGGCCCTCTCCTCGATCATGTTGTCGATGAGAAGATCCTTCACCGTTGCCTTGACCTGGGCAACGGCCTTCTCCGCTTGATCCGCAAGGATCAGTGTCTCATCATCGATCTTGTCCACGGGCTTCCGCTTGACGACCTCGCGCAGAGAGGCGGCGGGATACCTGCCTATCTGGGGATCCACGGGGCCCAATACCGCGTGTTCACACATGACGATCTCGTCCGCAGCTAAGGCGACGAGCGTTCCCCCAGACATGGCATAGTGCGGGACAAACACGGTGATCTTGCCTTTATGCTTGTTGATGGCGCGCGCAATCTGCGTCGATGCCAGTACAAGACCCCCTGGCGTGTGGAGCACGATGTCCAGGGGAACCTTCCGGATCAGTCATATGGATGGCCCTGATGACCTCTTCTGAGTCGTTCACGTCTATGTGCCGCAGAATCGGAAACCCCAACAGATTCATGGTTTCCTGCCGGTGAATCAGCGTGACAACCCGAGAACCCCGTTCCCTCTCGATCTTGGCGATCAGCTTCTTCCTCGAGGCTTCAAGCATGCGCTGCCTGATCAATGGATGCACCGCAACCAAGATGAGGAAGACCCAGAAAAGACCAGTGATACTCATCATCAACCTCCCACGAGCGATATGCGGAAACGGGCTCCGAGTCTCAACAGATTCATAGCGACCATTGATTCCCATCGTGCTTTCATCGATACCTCCATCGCCACGCACCCTCCCATCCGAACTCGTCCTTATGCAATGCTCTCCTCGCTCTCCTTCGCGACAAAAACAGCCAATGGAGCACCACGCCGAAGAGATAGATGAACTGCTTGAGCGTCTCTGGCGACATGGTCAATTGAATCCCAAAAACCAGGAAGTTGAGACCGATTATGAGCTTCGTGGCAATGGCCGGGTTCTGGCTCGGAACCGTGTCACGTATAGGAAACATGCCTCACCTGCGTTCTTTTGCCCGCCTCGCAACCAAGAGGGTCACTGGTGGCGTCATAGGAGAGTCAGAATACCGGCGGTTGGTACTTCTCGCCGCGCAAGAAACCTCGTGCGAGCGCGGCAACCATTCCTCCCAGAACCACAAGGGCAACAAGATTCGGGAAGGCCATGAGGCCATTGAGCGTATCGGCAACGGCCCAGATAAGCCGCAGCCCCCCGATCGCTCCAACCAGGGTTATGGGGAGCCAGACGATCCGATAGGTCATACGGGTCGCCTTGCCGTGTCCGAACAGGAACGAAGCACACGTTTCACCATAGAAGCACCACGCCAGATTGGTATCGTACGCGGTCAGAATCATGCTCAGCGTCACCAGGCCATACCCCAATGTCTTTGCCAGTGCCGGAGCAAAGCCCAAAGCGAATAACCGGGTGAATCCCTCCATAACCAATGTAGCCCCCGCCACATCACTCCCTTCCCACACACCGGTCAAGAGAATCACAAATGCGGTTGCCGTGCACATGACAATGGTATCTACAAAGACCTCGAAGATACCCCACAGACCCTGTCGCGCCGGGTGATCTGTCTTTGCAGTGGCATGCGCCATGGGCGCGCTGCCGAGCCCTGCCTCATTAGAGAAAACACCTTTCGCTATCCCATGGCGCACCGCGGTCCCGAGAATTCCGCCAAAGCCCGCCATGGGCGTGAATGCATACTTGAAGATGAGGCCCAACGCCGCGGGAATGTGCTCGAAGTAGACGACTATCACGGCCAATGACCCAAGCATGTAGAGCGTGACCATGGCGGGAACACAGAACATGGCCACATTGGCGATCCACCGTATCCCGCCGATAGTGACGACCCCGACGACAAGGATGATGAGCAACCCCGATAGCCAGGTGGGAACACCAAAATGCCCGAGGCCTTCGGCCACCGCATTGGCTTGAACCATATTCCCGATGCCAAAAGCCGCCAGAGCTCCAAAAACGCAGAAAATGACGGCGAGCCATCTCCACTTTGGCCCCATGCCACGGCTGATGTAGGTCATGGGGCCGCCCATCATGGGGCCACCCTTCTCCCGTACGCGGTAGTGCTGCCCCAAGACAACTTCCGCAAATTTCGTGGCCATCCCCACCAGTCCCGACAGCCACATCCAAAACACGGCGCCAGGGCCGCCCAGGGAAATCGCCATGGCAACGCCGGCAATATTGCCGACCCCAACCGTGCCTCCCATAGCAACACTAAGCGCCTGAAATGGCGTGATGTCACCCTCAGCCGCGGGTCCCCGCTTGAATATCTTGCCCGCAGTCTCCTTGAGCATGAGCCAAAACTTGGCGAACTGTATGAACTCTGTGCGAAGAGTCAGATAGATTCCAACCCCCACAATAAGAGGGAGCAGAACATATGGTCCCCAGACGATACTGTTGATGGTTTCGTTCGCCTGACCGATGGCGTCAATGATTGATGGCGATTGCATATGAGTGTGCCTACTTCCTCACTAGGGAGCCGGTATCAGGTTGGCCTCATGCCGCGGCGGCACAGAGGAAGGGGGCCGCCAAGAGCAATGAAGCCAGCATGGCGGCGACGAAACCTATTATACACACAATGGCCGCCCGGCCCGTGGAAGAGTAGTCAAGCGCCTGGCGGACCGCCACCACCATGGCGGCGAGCACCCAAAACATCGTGACCAACATCACCACGCCCCTGAGCGGAGAGATGATGCCCAATATTCTAAGCAACCCAGGAGAACTTGCAAAACCAATGGTCCTCAAGAGCTGCCCATAGTCCGCCTCGGTCCTCCCCTCCTCAGGCATCAGCCTCGTACCCACGAAGTAGAGCACTATGGACCAGAAGAGCCAACCAAGGAGCGCGAAGAAAGCACCACCGATAAGCCCACCGAGACTGGTTCCACCGAATCCTCCGAGACCTGCGGCAATGCTCGAAAGAATCACCACACCCATGGCCTGGGTCATGGCATCCTTATCAGCTTCCACTTCCTCGTAAAGGTTGGCGTCAAGCTTTGCTGCGCGGATCATTCGATCCAGATAGTCGCTCATCACAGATTCCCTCCATTGTATCTGTTGGTGCATAGCTCGGCGCGCCGGACAATGCGAAAAGACACCGGGACGAGCCCGCACACAATACCCTTCTTGCCAAGATACACGATACCCCACAGCAATGGCCACTTTTTCATTTTTCAACCCTATGCCCGCACTTCTCACCGGCCATCTGCTACAGCGTCGCATTTGGCCCTGCCTGCTGCGTTACGCTCCTTCGGACTCCTCGACGTATCGCAGGGGATACGCCTGCAGGGTCCTCGGTCGCAAGCCTTGCAGCCACAGCCAACTACACCGCTTCGCGACGAAAGCCGGTGAGAGGCCCGGGCTATGCCATCCATTTCTGGCAATGAGAAAAAACGGGGGACACCGTTTGTCCGGTATCCCCCGTTGTCTCAGTTTGGTTTTGTCCTGAGGACTACTCCGCCTTCGTCAACTCCTTCTTGAGCTCCCTCATCTCCTCCCGGAGTTCGTCCATCTCGGCCTTGAGCTCCAGCTTCAGATCTTTGAGTTCCTTCAGCTCCTCACTCAGAGCCTCCATCTCATCATCCAATTGGATTTCGATCCTAGAGAAATCCGGAAGATGAAGATCGGGGAACTTGAGCCGTTCCAGCAAATGTTGGCTGTCATCATCACCCTTCCCGGTCCACTGGAATATGTGGGGACCCTTGGAACGGTATTCCTCCGGCGTCTCCCCCAGCTCGACCTCGCTGGTCATCTCCTTGCCTGATCTGATGATGGTCACACGGACTTTGCTGCCTGGTTCCACCTCCGACAAATAATTGGTCAGATCAAAGGGATCCTCCACCATCTCCTCATCGATCTTCGTGATCACATCGCCGGCCGCGATGTCGGCCTTTGCCGCCGGGCTGTCGTCGAAGACCTCTGAGATCAGAATCCCTTTTTCGACACCGAAGTGCTCGGCCAACTGCCCACTGAGATCCTGAAGTTTTATTCCCAGCCATGCCCTGGGTTCGCCTTTTATGACCATTACCTTGTGCTTGGCAAGATTTTTGGCAAAATCAAATTGACTCTTTGCTTCCGCAAGCTCCACGGTCATGGTCTTGGTCTTGTTGTCGCGCCACACTTTGACTTTGACCTTGTCCCCAGGGGACGAATACCCAAGAAGATCTTTCAGATGCCCGGGGCCGACGACCTTGTCCCCGTCAAACTCAACGATAACATCTTTGTCTTTGATCCCTGCCTTCTCCGCAGGGCTCTCACCCACCACCCCCATGACATAGACCCCTCTGCCCTGGTAATCGAGTTGCTCGGCGATTTCCTCGTCAAGAGCCTGAAGCCGTACACCAAGGAATCCCCCAGAACCTGCCATGACTGTCCCATGCAGCAGAAGAAGTACCGCCACGGTCGGGAAAAAAATCCGATTCATTACCACACACCTCCGTGAGAAGCGAATGCAACGTTCTGTCCCGCATCTGAAGCCAGCGGGGTATAGATTTCCATCTCCCTGCCCCCCGATATCGGGAACGTACTCACCATAAACGCCCGTTCGGGCAAGGTCTCGTTTGACCGCTCTGCAAGCCCACCATACTCCTGCGCCAGCATTCTGTCTTGCTCAAGGCTCGCCGTAAGGGTTCGAGGGAAAGGGCTCGCAGTGGGATCCACATGCGAAGCAGTCAGTGGCGATGAACTCCCCTGGAGCGAAGCGAGCTGCTTTATGACAGCCCCTGTCCCGTGAGGAAACAGGGCACAATGAGCACGCAGAGGAATACCTGGCTGAGCCAGACCAAACCCGACAAGCAGGAACGCAGTCAGCGCCGTACACATCCACGCGCGTTTCGACCGTTGGAGCCGACGCCGCTGATGCTCAAAAACTAGTTGCTGTCGCAGGTAGGCCTGGAACTTCGGCACCTGATCCGGAGAGACCTGCAGCCCATCCAGCATCTCTTGCCCTTCCATGGTCCCACCCCTCCTTTCTAAGCATATCTTCGAGCCTACGCAGTGCCCGCATCGCCTTGACCCGGACCGTTCCTTCCTTCATCCCTATAGCCTCGGCGATGAGAGAATAACTCTCTCCCTGGAGATAGCGGAGCGCCACGATTTCCTGATCCCGTTGCTCGAGGTGCGAGAGCGAGACAACCAGTGCTTGCAGAAGCGCCTGGCCATGGCTCTTCACCTCCGACTCCTCGAGTTCATCCTTGATGGGCGCAGGCAGAATCTCAACGAGGTTGTTCTGTTCACCTCTGCCCCGTTTCCGTTGGATATTCACCACCTCGTTTCCGGCAATCCGGTAGAGCCAAGGGAGGAATCCTCCACCACGCCAACGGAACCTCCCTATCCCTCGAAGGGCCTTGAAGAATGTTTCCGACGCTGCTTCTTCGGCGTCTGCCAAGATCCCCAAACGGCGGTATGCATATGAGAGGATTTTGGGAAAATGGGCGTCATAGAGCCTTCCAAAGGCTTCGGGATCCTTCACCGCCGCTTTCGCGAGTTTCCTCTCTTGGTCCCTATCCACCATCTCCTCCGGTTATCCCGCATCCTCGATCGTCTTCGCTGCTTCGCCCTTCGGCAGGCTCAGGACAGGCGCCGAGAGCTGGTGACAGATGCGGGCTAGAGCCATCTCTACCAGTATTAACGAACCGGGCAGCATTCTGTTACAAGATTGTCAAATTCTCCCCATTCCCCCATTCACGCAATCCAGCAATCCAGCATTTCCCCATTCAACCCCTCCCCCAGATTCTTCGGTCGCTCCGCTT
>JAUXFG010000235.1 GCA_030620115.1 Candidatus Fermentibacterota bacterium | reverse complement strand
TGCGTGTCATTCTGAGGGAGAGGAGCGACCGAAGAATCTCGGGGAGAGAGGGGGGGGATTGGGGGAAGAGTCCATAATCTGGTTGACTATCATCTGGGATTTGGGGAGCTGCGGAAGGGCGATGAGAGGCGATGAAGCTGTTTTATCATAAGAGAAGCATGACGCCGACGTTTGTTCCCGGGGATCTGCTTACTATCGTTCCCTATGAGGGGCGGACGATTCGGGTGGGGGATGTGGTGGTCTTTCCGAATCAGGATGATACCGGCTATGTGACGCATCGAGTAATAAAGAGCACTCCCGAAGGCGTGATCACGCGTGGCGATAATGTACGGAATCCAGTAGATCCCTACCTGCTCAGGCCGGAGGAGATCGTCGGATTTGTTACTTCGGCCGAAAGGGAGCGTCGTGTCAGGAAGGTGTGGGGCGGCCCGGTTGGGTTGGCATATCATTACACCTCGAGAAGCGTTTCAGGCGGTGACCGTTTGCTGAGAGGCGCGGTTCGTTCCGCGGGACGCAGGCTGAGGTTCGGTTCCCTTCTGCGGCGAATCGATTTGGGAGCGCTTCTGCCCAAGGAGCAGCAGCCACGCATCCTCTTGATGAAGCGCGGTGACGGTGTGGAGCAACTGCTCTTGTTCGGGAAATATATGGTTGGACGATGGCGGGGTGATCAGAGTTGGAGCATCCGTGTTCCATTTCGTATCTTGGTTAATGAGGCATTTCTGGATTCCGTTGGGGAGGATATGGACCGGTATGAGGCGGAGTAGGGAGGGAGGAGGGGGAATCTGTCAATCTAGAATATACAATCTCTAATCTGTGGGAAAGGGGAAGAATTTCGAATTGCTGGAAGGGGAGGATGGGGGATTGGGGAGGGAAACGTCCAACATCGAACATTCAACATTGAACGCCGAAGTCTGGGGAGGGGGGAGAATGTGGAATCCGGGGATCTATAATCTGCAATCTATGATCCGACAATCTGGAGGAATCCATGCAATCAATCTCCCAATCTGTGTAATCTGTGGTTTTGGAATCTGTCAATCTATAATCTGGAATCTGGAGGCGGAAGGACGAAGGAGAGATTCTTCGCTCTCTGCAGTCGCTCAGAATGACAGGGGTAGTGCGTAAATGGATGTGTGAATACGTGTCATTCTGAGAGAGCAGAGTGACCGAAGAATCTGGGTGGGGAGATGGGGGAACGGAGGGAATCGATGAGGCTCCCGACGAGGTTCTTTGGGAGGTTCTTTGGGAAAGTTGGTGAGAAATCCGGGTTAGGATTTTCTCCGGACTTCCTTTTTGAGGCGGGAGAGATGGCCACGGCCGAGGCCTTTTACCTCGCAGCCTAACTCGAAGTAGCGCCGGATCTTATCGTCACCGAGAATACCGAAGCAGTCGATGATGGCGATAGGACCCCCGGCCCAAGTCACCACCTGATCGGGATCGAGATCAAGATACGGCTCGTGGCGTACGGCCAGGATGAGGGCTTCGATCCCCTGGGCGGCGGCGGGGAGGTCCTTCTTCACACGGATGTTGACAAGATCGTCCTGCCTCTGGAAGAAACGCGCCCACGAGTGACCAGGGGATGGATAGGTTTCCTGGTTCTCCAGCTCGTACCAGTGATCGACATAGGGATCATGGACCCGCATCTCCGCACCCATTTCGGTGAGCTTGCGGACCACTAGTTCGGAACCGCTGTAGCGTGTATCTCCCACATCTTCACGATAGCTGGCGCCGCAAAGGAGCACCGTGGCACCGGCGATGTAACGGCCCATGTTCCGTAACGCATCGCGGGTCAGCTCAGCGACATGGAGGGCCCGCGTATCGTTGATGTCTATGGCCGCCGTGGTGATCTTGAAGATGTTGTCTTCGAAGCCCAGAATGTGCTTGTAGGCCCAGTAGCCCAAACCACCATCTTTGGGTAGGCAGTAACCGCCGATTCCCGGGCCGGGGAAGATGATATTGCTATGCGTGGGCCGGACCTTGATGGCGTTGATGACCTTGATCAGATCAACCCCGTTTCGCTCCGCGAAAAGGCTCCATTCGTTCAGGAACGCCAGGATCGTCGCACGGTATGAGTTCTCCACGATCTTAGTGGTCTCCGACTCAATGGGACGGTCCATGACCGTGAGTGGATACTCCTTGGTGTTGAGAACTTCATGGAGAAACTTCTCTACGCGTCTTTTTGCCTCGTCATTGCAGCCGGAACAGACACGCCAGAAATCACGGATAGAGGCAACGTATTCCTTGCCTGGCATGACCCGTTCGAAGCTGTGGGCCAAGAGCGGCGGAGACTCGATACCTCGTTTCTGGAATGCCTTCTTCATGATTGGGTATGACACGAACTCAGTGGTCCCGGGGGCTACCGTGGTCTCGATAAGCACCAAGCAGCGAGGCGGCACTTTCTCTCCAATGGTCCGGGTGGTGGCTTCAAGCGCGGCCATCTCGACCTGACCTGTACGGAGGTCTCCCAGGGAGTTCTTCTGGTAGTCACACTGGACGTCAACGACGACACAGTCAGCGAACTTGAGACAATCGTTATGAAAGGTGGCGGTGAGTGTCTTCTTCTCGAGGACACATCGGCGAATCATGGGATCGACCGTCGGATCCTCCGCCTTCACCGGTGATTCGCCACGGTTCAGGAGCGGGATCTTCCAGTAGCTTCGCGTGCTGGGACGTTGGCATCCAATGACGAACTTCGAGGGCTTGCCTGTTGATTCATCTACCGTATCAGCGACGATGGCCGCCATGACAGCTCCCACAAAGCCCACACCCATCACTACCACGATCTCCTTGCCCTCATCGCGCGCGTGCTCGACCAAAAGCTCGATACGCTTCAGCTCTTCAGCATAGTCCTTCTCTTCCGGGATGGGGAAGCTCTCGCCCATAGGGCTTATGGAGGTCTGTTGGGTTTGGTCAGTCATCACTGTTTACCTCATTGGGGCGAAGTTTGATGGGAGTTCGCTTCGCAATTGATGTTTTGGAATGATGGAATACTGGATTGGGAGGATTGGGACCTTATCGTTTCTTCTGTCCGAGAAGCGTAACCTCTCAATAGATCGGTGCATCCAACCTTTTCCCCCTTTTGCTTTGTATGATGGAGGGGCGCGTTTCATTGCGTCCGCGGTGTGCGGCATAGGCGGCCACGACGGAGCGTGGCCCTCCAGCGGATGGATTCACGGTTGTGATGCGATATCAAGACAACCTTCACGATGTTCTCACGGTAACTTCTCGATACGCAATCATTCCAACATCCAATCCCGTTTCGTCGTAGCCACCTGGTCTTCGTTCTTATGGCTTCGTCCGGCAGGCTCCGGGCGTAGTTGCGGCGAAGACGGATGTCCATGGTTGTCACGAGTCTTGACAATTAAGCCGTATCCTGTTCCTCGTCGAGTTGTTTCTTTCGAGTTTTCGGAGGATGCGGAGAGAGAAGCTCATCACGCGGAGAAGTTCGCGAGGAAGCTCCCGACAAAGTTCCCGACGAGGTTTCCGCCAGAGTTATGCGGCTGAACTCTGGCGGTTGCGGCCGGAGGCCGTTATAGGTAGGTACGGTATGAAGAAGAATAAGAGGATCATGCTTCTCTTTGTTGGTGCTGTCTTGTTGATGGGATTAGCCTCCATTGTTTCAGGGGGGGGTCTCGGCTGTGTTGTGGCCCTTCATGTGGTGGTAGGCAATATCCTCATAGGTGTTGGCGAGGGGCTGTTTCTCTCCAAGGCCTATCGTTATCCCAAGCGGAAGGGGATTCCGCGCCTGGTGGTCGCAAATTACATGGTCACCGGTCTACTCGCCCTCCTCCTTTTCGCGGAGCGTGGCCATGGTGATCAGTTGTCACTCCAAAAGGCCCCAATATGGCTCCTATGGATGATCGGTGCGTCGTGCGCAGTCATGATGACCGTCAAATACGGCGCCATTCTCTACTGTTTCAGGAGAAGGAGTATCCGATTCTGGCGCGCCCTGAAGGCCACGCTGGTTACCCAGATCCCGGTGTTTTTGATTCTGCTGGCATGGTATGCGCCAGCCTGCAGCATGGGTCTCTACACCGAATCAGAATTGACCGCGCCTGACCGCTTTTCGTCACACCCGACCGCCTGGTGCTACTATCTCTCGGGCGATGACGGCATGATCTATCGATGTCGGCTTGATGGGTCCGGGGCTGAGTTCGTCTCCCACGGACCAGCGGACCGGAGCGCCGAACGGCTCTTCCTCTCGTATTCGAAGTCATCTCGCTGTTGGGATCTTCGTGCACGCATCCGCCGCGGAGAAGCGAGATCTGATACACTGATTCTGCCGTCCGTGGTCTCGGCATGGGCCATGGGGATTCGCCCGGCCGGCCCCAGGTCTCGGCATCTCACATTGATTGATCTGCGCCCCAAGACGGGCCAACAGCGTCAATTCCTTGTGAGTCTCGATCGTTTCCGAGGACTCGAGGTCATCACGCATAAAGTTGCCAACGGATTCGCCGCAACGACAACCTCCACCGAACGATTCATTCTGGCGCTCTCTACGCCCTTTCTCTCGTGGCGGGTTCAGAATGCAACCGTGCTACCGGGAGATCAGATTGTCTTCCAGATCGGCGATCTCATCTGCCTCTTTGATCCCGAGACCAGAAAGATCGGGATGATCGCGCGTGGGCGAAGCCCGGTGGTCGTGGTGGAGTAGGAGGGGGGGA
>JAUXFG010000069.1 GCA_030620115.1 Candidatus Fermentibacterota bacterium | reverse complement strand
TCCTTCCCTACGTGGACGCCGTGGTGGAGGCGAATACTCGCTTCGCTTTGGATTTCTACGCACGATTGCAGGGAGAGGATGGCAACCTATTCTTCTCGCCGTGGAGTATCTCCACCGTTCTGAGCATGGTCTTGGCAGGAGCAGCCGATGGGACCATGTTTGAAATGGAGGAGGTGATGCACGTACCCTCCGGGTTTGACCGGTGGCATGAGATGTTTGGGGCATTGCACGCCAGCCTGGATCGGGGGAGTGAGCTTGGCGGGTATGAGTTGAGCACGGTGAATGGTATGTGGATACAACAGAATTTCCCCCTCCTGGAGAGCTACCTCGACATCACTGGCGAACACTATGATGCTGCTCAGGAATTGGTGGATTTTTGCACCGATTTCGAGAATGTCCGCGCACGAATCAATCAGTGGGTAGCGGATCAAACAGGCGACAGGATAAATGAACTGTTCAAGCCGGATATGATCAATCAGGAGACACTACTGGCATTGGCGAACGCCGTCTATTTCAAGGGGACGTGGCAATTCACCTTTGACGAGAACCATACCCAGGATGCGACTTTCTGGGTTCGCGGAGTGGAACCGGTCGAAGTTCCTATGATGAAGCATGAAGAGGTGTCCGTGGAGTTCGGCGAGTTCGAGGACCTCAGCGCGGTTGCGTTACCCTACGACGGCGAAGACGTGGAGATGATGATCCTTGTTCCCCAGGAGCGGGATGGGTTAGCCGAGCTGGAGGCGTCGCTCTCATTCGAGAACATCCGCCAGTGGCGGGGCGCACTCCAAGAGGCCGAGATCCTGGTCGCTCTACCCCGGTTCGAGTTCACATTCGAAGCGAGCCTGAAGGATCAGCTCGTCGCCATGGGCATGCCCTCGGCTTTCGATCCACATTCCGCCGACTTCTCGGGCATCACCGGCGGCAGAGACCTTTACCTCGAAGTTCTGGTACACAACGCTTACGTGCGGGTCGACGAGGAAGGAACAGAAGCCGCAGCCGCAACCGGAGCAGGATTTGGACCCACTTCGGCTGGGGAGGGGGTCGTGGCGGATCATCCGTTTATCTTCATCATCTGGGACAATGTGACGGAGTCGATCCTTTTCATGGGACGGGTCGTGGACCCGCGGTGACTTCTCAATAGGGATTCGCGCAAGAATAGGCGGATGCTTCATTCTCTCGTTTTATGGTCTCGGTCTATCGCTACGGCTCAAGATAGGAATACAGAATCCCGTAGAGAGATCCCGGGACCGTAGCCCCACCCTCAGTCATTGCGAGGAGGGTAGCGACGAAGCAATCCCGCGCGGTACGCGGGATCGCCGCGCTGTCGCTCGCGATGACACCGGGCCTCAGTCATTGCATGGAGGGTTCCGAAAGTGTAAAGCACTTCCAGGCCTATTCTGAAACATCCCAGAATTGGTTCGCAGTCTTGGTGCACGGATCTGCCTCAGAATTGGTTTCCCCCATGTGGGGGCATCCGCCAGCTGACGGACCGTGCCCCCGGAGGCGTAGTCCCGCACCCAAGGCTTCGCATATGCATCCAAGCGAAGCGTGTGGTGAGAAGTTCGGGCTAATCCTCCAAGGAGAAGTCGAAGGGTACAGAGACCCAGACGCCGACCTTTCTGTCGCCCATCATGGCGGGGGAGAAGTGAAGATCAAAGGCAGCCTTGCGCACCTCATCATGGAAGATCTCGTTACCGGGCATGATCACGACTTGCTTCACTCTCCCGTCTTTTCCCACGAACAAGCGCGCGAAAACCCGTCCTTCCAAACCCGCCATGCGGGCAATCTCCGGATATTTGGGACTCGGGGGCCGGATGATCGCAGGGGGTGTGTCGTGGGGGATGACCGTGTTTGGGGGCGGAAGCATCTGCGCAGGCTCCTCCACGCGCTTGTCGTCCCAGTATTCGAGATCGGTGGGCTGGATGTCGAATTCATTGTCAACAAGTTCCTCGTCATCAGCAACCTCAACTATCATCGGAGGCCGAGGAATCGGCTTCTTCTCTGGCGGCATGTCAGGTGTCGGTAGGAAAGGCATTACGGTGATTGTCGGAGGTGAGGGGGCTTTTACTCGGATGGAATAGGTAGGCGCGGCAACGAAAACGAAAAGATGCACGAGAAGCGCCAGGAGCAACGCTCTTCGGTGAAAGATCCTGGCTGAGAGACGTTCTCGCTTGGATGGCGACGTAGTTGGTTCACGCATGATCCCCTCCTTGTTGGCGCGGCGGTTCGATGCGAACCCACCGCATCTGCGAATGTACCTGTCTCATTGGTATAGCGTGTATGGAGGTCGGAAGGTTCAGCGATTGGGAATCTATAATATGACAATCTACAAATCTGGCAATCTAGGGGGAGGGGAGAGGAGAGGGGAAAAGCGAAATGTGGGATTGCTGGATTGCGGGGTTAGAGGCCCTGGCGGCCTATGGCCTTCCAGACTATTACGTGGGCAGGCGTGGGCTCTCGTGGCAGCAACGCTGGGCAATCACCATGGGGCGGGAGCCAGGTGAGCAGCCGGGAATACCGGGTGGATCAGGGAGATTGCTTGGCCTCAGTAGTGGATCCTTGCCTTTCTCTGCCACCCACCTCCTTGATCTTGCTTCCTGATCCTGTAATCAGTATTCTACGACACACACATGAATCGGTCGATTTGATCTGAAGATTGCGAGGGGAGGAGCTTGGCCATGACCAGCAAGCCAACGGATAGGGCGGAAGTTCCTATTGAGGATAGGTGGGATCTGGAAGCTCTCTACAGTTCGGACGAAGCGTGGGAGCAAGACTTCCGGAGGGTCGAAGGATTTCCCGGAGAGATCGCCTCGTGGTCTGACACGCTATCTCGATCTCCAGCCAGGATTGCATCCGGACTTGACCGGTTTCTTATGCACAATCGGCTTCTGGATAAGCTCTACACCTACGCCTACCATAGGCGAGACGAAGATCTTTCTCGAACCACGTATCAGGACATGCTGGCCAGAATCATCTCGCGAGTGACAGACTATGCTGCTGCTTCGTCATTCCTTATCCCCGAACTTCTGAGAATCCCAGAGGATAGAATGAGCGAATGGATCGAGACTCGTGAGTTGCGGCCCTATCTATCATGGCTGGAGGATCGACTTTGCTTTCGCTCACACATGCTGAGCGAAAGCGAAGAGCGTCTTCTCGATATGGCGCGAGAGCCCCTATAGGGCTTCGGCAAAGCGTTCAGATTGCTGAACGATGTGGAGCGGCCTGCTCGTCTCCCCGAAGTGGCTGGCCAAGATGGCAAGGAGGTGCAGCTGACCAACAGCAATATTGAGCAGTTCCTCGAGTCAAGAGACAGAACGATCAGAAAGAACGCATTCCTTGGTTTCTATAGGAGCGAATTCGGCTGATCGACTATCGGCTCAGACGCTTCGGAATCACGCTCCATGGGCCGATCATGCTTGCGGAGTTCGAGAGGAAGATTCATGATATGGTCGAGAAGGGAGGAGCGCTTACTTCGGAATACCTGAACGACACGTATTATAGACTGATCAAGCAGTATTATGGGGCTGCCTTTTCTTTTGACGATCAAGACAAGCTTATTGAGGTTCATTGGGGTCGCATACCACATTTCTATCGCGATTATTATGTCTACAAGTACGCGGTTGGCACGGCATCGGCGCTCGATATCTGTTCCAGGGTTTTGGCCGAAGATCAGGATACGGCGAGGAAGTATCTCGTCCTTCTGCAAGGCGGATCCTCCAAGCCTCCTTTGGATCTGCTTCGGGAGACTGGCGTTGATCTCACCTCCGATGAGCTCGTGATATCGGCTCTCACGGCCGTGGAGCGTTCTGTCAAGGAGCTTCGGAACCTGCTGTCAGTTCGAGCCGGGGCTGGTGATTGCGCGGGGGTCTGATCTTGGTATTGGGGCATTGTGGATGGCGCACAGACAAGAATAGGGAGTTATTCGAGTGTCTCGGTTATAGATGTTTCCAAGACATGGCAAGATCTCGACAGGGTAATCGATAGCTCCTCGAGGATCCGCGGGCACATCCTATCACCTGCGTCTCTCCCGGTTCCCGCACTAAGAGTTATCTCAGTACCACCAGTTTCCTCGATCTCATGACGCCGCAGGCCTCAAGCCTGACCTGGTAGGCTCCGCTGGCGACTCTCCGTCCTCGGTTGTCGGAGCCGTCCCAGGTCACGTTTCCTCGACCCTGTCCTCGTTTTCCGTGGATGAGCGTACGTACGGTGCGGCCATGGAGGTTGTATATGGTGATCCTGGTATCGCTCCTTGAAGGGAGCTCAAAACCAAGGAGCATCTCATCCTCGAACGGGTTTGGTTGCGGGCCGAGAAGCGCTACCGTGCTCGGTATTTCGAAACGGGAGGCATCCACGGTGAACGAAGCCGCGGACATGAGCGGGCTTCTCTCCGTACCGTCGTCAGCATAGGCCTGCCACCAATACGTACCGTCATCCAGCGTGAGATCCACCGTCCACTCGGTATTGGCACGCCGTGGAGGTATGTTGGATGCAGAAGCCACGAGCTGGGTGAGCAATTCATCGGCGTACAAGAAGAATCCGTATGTCAGTTTGTCTGAACGATCCGCGTCGGAGGAATTCAATACTGCAAGGGTTGGAGAAGGCGTATAGAGCATGCTTCCGTCAACCGGGCTCAAGAGTGTTGGCGCGGTGGGCCTGGTGTTCATGTTTGGCGGCTCAGTGATCAGCACGTCGTCGATGTACCAGCCATCCGCGGTGACATATGGATCCGATTCCAATCTGAATCGTAGCGTGAAGTTCGGTGAGCCAACGTAGTCGGCTAATGATAGCGCAACCTGCTCCCAGTCTTCGCTCGTCCCGTGGTACCTCGATCCGATCTGGCGCCAGGTGCCGCCATCGTCATCAGAGGCTTCGACATAACAGTAATCCGCGTTCTCCTCAGTATTGTGCCAATGCCAGAACGACAGATTGGCGGTGTCCACCTGGCTCAGATCAAGTGGATTGGTTAGTTCTATCCATGTGTTTGTCAAATTGGAGTAGTCACCCACCGGGCTGTCGGCATACGAGTAGTCCGGTGAGTGAGAAATCGAAGTCGTCAATCCCCAGGAATGATCACCGCTGATCCAATTCCCAATCCCGTTTTCCATATCATCAGACAAGCTGACAAAGGGCCGGCCCACGTTCCACTCGGTATTCTCCTGACGGGAGAATCCATCTGCATTCAGAGCAATCGTCATGGCCAACAGATGCCCGTCGGGAGTGGAAGGATGAAGCGAGAATCGGAAAGGATCCTCCGTGTTTTGTACTGTCCATGGGCACACAATGGCGCCAAGAAAAGAACTCGCATCGTGGAGCTGAACATATGGGTCATCCGTGCTGAGCGTAATCACCGCGTTCTCCGCGTCTGCAGACAGCGCCTCATTCTTGATCATGGCGACGAGCTCGAGCGTCTCTCCAGGATCGGGCTTCCCGTCCTCATTTCCTCCTGAAAGAGCAATAGCGCCAAGCTCCAGGTAGACCCCGGCAACCCAGGTAGCACAGATCTGGGGCCACAAGCATTCCTCATTCAGGGCAGGTATCTCATTCTCTTCCGGCCAGAAACCACTTCCGGCAACCTCAACGCAGCACGACATGATCTTGTTCTTCTCCACCTGTTCCCCGTACGCGTAGTCCCCCGTAGTTCCGCTGCACAAGTACAGGAGCTCATTCGACTGGCCCACTGCATAGTCATTGAACTTGGCCATCTCGTTTCCCCATCGTCTCAGAATCCAGTCGTCAGGCGGGGGACTGCTTGTGAAACTCCAGGGTACGAGGATCATGCCTGCGACAGAATGGAATGTCAGGTGTGAAAAGAACTCATGGTCTTTCATGAGGTTCATTACGGCCCGGACTTCGGGTTCCGAGGCAGCGTATGGGCCGCGATAGATCTGGCTCGCCGGGTCAGACGAAGAGCCATCATCTCTGCCCCATTCGTAGGGGTAGTTCCTGTTCGGATCCACCCCCCATGTGCCATCCCCGTTATCCCGTCTGTTCTTTCGCCACATCCCGCCGCCTGCGGGATAGGTCATCTCATTAAATACGTAGCCATCCGGGTTGACGACAGGGACAAACCAGATCTCCCGGTTGTCAACAAGGAACGCGGCATCAGGATCGTTCCCGTAGTTCTCACAGAGCCACGTCATGTAGTAGAGTACGACTTCCAAGGACATGGGCTCTCGCGCATGGTGGAGGGCGTCGAACAGCACTTCGGGCTCGTCCTCGTTCGATTCGGGATTATCTGAGATCTTCATTGCCCAGATGTCGCGCCCCTCATGGCTCGTGCCGATGGTCATCTTTGCGGTGGTTATCCATGGCCAAGAAGCATGCAGATCGTCCAGGAATTGCTCGGTCTCGGAATAGGTGTGGTAGTC
This sequence comes from Candidatus Fermentibacterota bacterium, assembly GCA_030620115.1. Lineage (GTDB taxonomy): Bacteria > JAFGKV01 > JAFGKV01 > JAFGKV01 > JAFGKV01 > JAUXFG01. Next base: position 13,057 of record JAUXFG010000069.1, on the reverse strand, counting down.
ACCGAAGTTGTCCCCACTGATCCTGCAGGCGTAGAACTCCTCCATGTTCTCGATCTCCACGGTCACGGCGAATCCAAGAGACCGAAGCTGCTCAAGCTGCTCCGCATCCGTGACGATTCGAGCATGATGAGCGCACTTCACATTCATGAGATCAAGGTCACGGACAGCCAGGAACCTCTGCCACTCAGACATGGAGTCGAAATCAACCCGCGCCTGGATTCTGGGCTCCGGCATCTCGATGGCCCACAATGGAAATACAAGGAGTGCCGGAAGGGCCAGACATAGAAACGCAACGATCAATGTACGAGAATTTGCCATGATCTTTGCTCCTTTTGTTCGTTTCCCTCAATTCCTTCACGTTGAACATACATCATGGGATCTGTGCAGGACATGTTCAACTCAACCAGATCAGCTTATGAACATATTGGCACATCGTCACCCAAATTGAACGATTCACCGGCCCACCGCCCAGGGGGCTGCCCCGGGGCTCCGCACGGACTTGGATGTATCAGAGCGCGATTGACCGGAAGCCGTTGGCCGATAGATTCAAGGCTTCAGATACCACTCGGCTAGAGTGTTGATATTCCGATGGGCTGCTCCCGGTAGTATCATTATTCTTGGAGGATAAACATGAACACTGCGCTCAAGATCTTGGTGATCGTCTCGTTGTCTACCGTTGGCGCTCTTGCGTGGGAGCAGGATCAGTATACCTGGTCTGCCCCCTGGTCCTGGATGGGCTCGATATCCGAGGCGAAGTTGGGCCTTTGTATTGCCTCCGGGGGGGATGTCAATGGTGATGGCATTGACGATATGGTGTTCGCTGCACCCTTTGATGCGACCGGAGGAATAGAACTGGGAACCGTTTTCATTGTGTTCGGCTCCGCTTCGGGTTGGCAGCCAGAACTCGATATTGTTGCAGCTTCAGATGCGAGTCTCAAGGGTGAGGTCGATCTTGATCACCCGGGAGGGGCGCAGGAAGGTGGATCGGCCGGCTTAGCGATTGTTCCCAGCGTGAACGGCGACATCTACGACGACATAGTCGTCGCTTCCCCAGGTAATGATGAGGCGGGGATGGACTATGGGAAGGTCTACATCATCTTCGGCAAGGAAACTGGTTGGGCACATGATGATACCCTCTTTTCAGCTGATGCCTCATTCGTGGGCGAGGCATTCATGGGAAGACCTGCCATTGCTTCAGCAGGTGACGTGAACGGCGACGGGAGGGGTGATTTCCTCGTCGGGGTTCCCTTCATCGGCAGCGGAAAAGTCTACCTTATTCTGGGCAAGGATGATTGGACGTCGGTCCCGGTTTCTCTTTCCAAAGCAGATGCTTCATTCGTTGGGGAACAGGACGAAATGGGTTTCAGTCGGGCCGGGTTCTCGGTATCAGGCGTTCCTGATCTCAATGGTGATGGTTGCGATGAAATCCTCATTGGCGCCCCGAAGTATACGCCTGACAGTAGCAATCTATTTATGGGCAAGGCGTACCTCGTCCTGGGAAGGGCCAGTGGATGGAGCCTCAATGATAGCTTGGTCTATGCCGACCTTTCAATCGTGGGCGAAGCCGGTGGCGATGAAGTCGGATATCATGTCTCTGGCGCGGGCGACACGGACCACGACGGGAAAGGTGATTTCCTCATCTCCTCTCGGATTGGAATCGGTCACGTTTATCTCTTTTTGGGCAGTTCTCTTATCCTGCCGGCATCAGACGTACCGATAACCAATGCTGATACCCACATCCTGGGAGCAAATCTTTCCACTGGCGACGCAATGGCCGCGCTGGGAGACGTAAACAGCGACGGCTATGACGATTTCGCCATCGGTGCACCCTATTATGATGGTGGACCCGGAAAAGCCTACGCCGTTCTTGGTAGAGGAGCATGGCCATCAGAACTGGATATTGAGGAGAGCGAAGGCGGATGGAAAGGAATGGAGGGCAAGTTTTGGGCAGGCTGCAGTGTTGCCGGAGGGGATGTGAACAATGATGGCCTCCCCGATCTGTTGATCGGGGCCGCGGCTGATCCCCATGCCGGGTATGATGCAGGCACGGTGTTTGTGATTCCGAGCAACTATGGCGATGATACGACCCCTCCTGCACGGACTACCGATCTTGACGCGGAATACGACGTGTCGGGGCATGCCACACTGACGTGGAGCCAGGTCACACAAGACACGAGCGGCGAGTTCGAATATGTGCTATTCTATCGCGTGCTTCGCCATAGGCAACCGTTGATTAATGAGCCCAGGACGTTTGTCTCCTATCTACCTGCGGCAATCCATCCGCAAACCACAGCCACAGATACGGTGGACGTACTAGGGGATGTTGACAATTTCTACTACTATCGGCTCTTCACTGTTGATGAATCCGGAAACATGTCCGAGCTTTCAACGGGTACTGGAGTATTTGATTTCATGACCGACATCCCTTGAGGATGGGATTTGGGCTAGGGAGGAACGTCCGCCAGCTGGCGGATCGCATCCGCGGTATCGGTACTGACGGCGGCCATGACGGAGTATGGTCCTCCACAGGAGGATGTGTTCGTTTTGTCCAATGGAGGGACGCGCTCTGTCGCGTCCGCGGCATCGGTACCGACGGCGGCCATGACGAAGCATGGCCCTCCAGAGGAGGATGTGTACGTTTTGTCCAATGGAGGGAGGTGACTTCGCACCGGGGGGACAGACGACAGCGTCTATCAGCCGAATGGTTCAGTAGCACCTTTGAGCTATTCTCAGGGGCACACTACATCATACTCCCCATATCGATTGGATCGGTTGATTTCCTGCTCGGAGGCGTCGACCGCGAGGACCAGATAGGTCCAGTTGTGGTCTGAATCTTCGATGCCGTTGGCGCTTGACCAGGTGATTGTTTCGCCGGGTACTATCGCCAACCTGTTTCCGGTGCTCGGCTCGAAGTAGACATCGTTGTCAGCGCCATGGACCCAGTAGTTGGTCGTCCCTGGTATCGCTGTCCAGTCAAGTACAAGCTCCCCCGCCGATACGTTGCCGGAGAGAGTCATTGTTTGAAAGCCTATGAGCTCGAACTCGTCCACGCCGGCCTCCACCACCGAGCCGTCCCCCTCGTCGGACGCGATAAAGCGAAAACGTACTGTGCTCGTCAGCTCCACGTAATCGTCAAGAACGAAGGTTTTGAGCGCCCAGCTCCGATCGCTGGTATTGGTATTCTCCAGGTTTACCCAGTTGCTGCCGTTGTCGGTCACCTGTACCACCCAGTAGTCTTCGCCTGGACTATAGCCCGTGTCGTTGGTGTACCAACGTCGGTAGCTGACAAAGGCCTCCATGACCCCGGAGAGGTCGAACCATGGGCTGAGTAGAGTCGTTTTGCCTCCATCCACGTCGTCGGTGCCCTGGCTCGAACCGGGTGGATCGTTGCCGGTGATGTAGCACATTATGCCTGTTGGGGGCGTCGCGTCGTCCTCGGGCTGAACCTCGGTGGCTCCTTCCCAGACACCGTTGGGGTCCACGCGCTCCCAGATGCCTGCCGACGCATCGTCACCAGCATCGCCAACGGTCCATCCCTGGTCGTCTTCCATGTCGTCCGCGAAGATCGTGACCGAGTTGAGGATCCAGAAGTCGTAGGTATCCGTGCCTTCCGGGTCGCGGCTCTCGTTGGTCACGATATCCTCGGCTTCCACCCAGTAGCTGATCTCTGTGTTGAATGGGTAACCCGGGATCTCGCCCCGATGAAGGCCCGTCTCCGCGTCGATCAAGACCAAAGGCACCTCGAATTGACCGCTGCCGTTGATTTTGTAGTAGAGATGTCTTTCGTTGATTGTCGAGAAGTCGGTGATATAGGTTTCGATCACGTAGGGCCCATCGGTATCATCCGTGCAAGGATGAACCGTGGTATTGGAAATCTCAGGCCCCAGGATGTCCGTCAAGCTGAAGTCGAGCACTGTGGTCTGATCTTCGATGATCTCCACATCCGTTTCAGTCACGGGGTCGAAGCTGTAGTGCTCCGCTCGTACCGTGTAGGTACCTTCTTGCACGGAGCCGAAGTAGTGACCGTCGCTGTCGCTGACGAGGGTTTGATTCGCCTCCAATACCCGGATGTTTACGCCTTGGATGGGCGTGCCCCCATTGGAGGTATTGGTTATGTCGCCCTCCAGGGTACCGAAAGCCATGGCTCCTACCGGTAGGATGCGGATGGCTCGCCCCGAGCTTAGGGTTGCTGCTCCCGGCTCGTAATGATTCCAGTAGGTATAGAGGAGGCCGTCCGTGTGGTCTTGGTTCTGGATGCCCACCGTAACGTAGCCATCCCGGCTGTCCGTATTGTTGACCGTGGCGTATTGGAAGAGAATTTCCCCATCGCCCGAAGAGGTGGGATAAAAGTTCGGGTCGTAGAGGATCATCTCGAAGTTTTGGGTAGCATTGCTGTAATCATTTTTCACGCGACTCCACTGTATCACGTAACGATGGTTCACCGTGTCGTTCAAATAATAGACCCTATTGCTCCCCGTCTGGTAGAGGTTGTCCCACATGGGGCAGATCAGGGCGTCGGGGCTGCCTGAGCTGGGCAGGGCACGGTTGCAGTAGTGCTTCAGGTAGGTCCGGCCCATAACAACCCAGCCATTGGAGCAGATGCTGATCTCGTCGTAGTCCTGACCATAGAAGCGGAAGATGAAGGGCAGATCCATGATTCTCGTGTCATCCTGCTCCCAGCCGAAATCGCTGAGCCCTACGTCCGTGCCGGAACCGCCATAATTGGGGTCGATCTCGAGCCAGTTATACGTAGGCGCGAATGGATAACCGACATCCGTATTATCGAAGGCATAGTAGCCGTAGGCGTCGGGACCCACGGGGTCGCTGCTGGTGGTATTGCCTACGGTGAGGGTGAATTCCACAATGTCCTGGGCTTGTCCGTTGAAGGTCAGGGTCAAGGTGAAGTTTGCCTGGTGGCCCTTAAAGCAGTCTCCGGAGACGATCAGGGCAAAGGGGTCGCTCGCGTTTTCCGCTGTGGATCCCACGCCTATACTTCCGAAACTACCATTGGCGTCGGTGATCTCAATCCAGGGGCTCTCCGTGCTCAATTCGCCTGTCACGCCGGCTCCGAGGATACTGCCCAGGTTTCGGATTTCGATGCTCAGGCTTCCTGACTCGCCTGGGTCCAGACTGCCACCGCCGCCGCCCCAGGTGAAGTCTTCCATGCTGAAGGCCGCGCTCTGCACGGTCAACTGGATCAAGGAGGTCCAGTCAGAGGAGAGGCTGCTCGCCACTAGGTCCAGATCCAGCACATGACCATCCGGGGTGGCCGGATCCACGCTGAAATCAAAGTCCTCGGCGCTCCATACTGTGGCGTCGGCCCCGATGTCCCCGAAGTTCTCCTCCGAGTCGGTAATGGTCACGTACGTGTCGAGCGTCGACAACGTCGCTGTCACGCCCGTTGCCCCTGAGGTCCCGTAGTTGTGCAGGGCCACGGACAGCTCGATGTTCTCTGCTGGGTTGACGATCCCATCATTATTCCCCGAACTGCCGCCCGAGAGATCATCGTCTACAACCGAGTCGTGGTAACCCACGAAAGTGCCAACAGAACCTAAGGTGAGGCTCCCTAGGTGGGGGAAGCGATTGTGTTTGGTGACGGTCACCAGCATTTCACCGGCTGTTGAGGCCGAAATCGGCAGATTCACCCGCCCCGCAAAGTCCGTGTAGCCGCTCACCTGGATCTCTCCAGCCTTGTATAGGGTCACCAGGGCGTCTTCCAACGGGATTGTCCCGACCGTGACCGTGACAGGCGCCGAATTCGCGTCCACAGGGAAGGGATCGGGGTATTCCACAGTCATACCGGCGGGATAACCCGTCCACATGTCTGTTGCCGGGTCGCCCATGAGGGTGTTCCACATGGACCAGATATCGACCTTGTTCGGCTGGGCAGTCTGATAGTTGAGGTAGAGGTTCAGCTTGCCGCGCGTGTGTGACGCGCCGAGCCGGTGCTCCGAGCCGTTGATGGCCCCATCCCAGACCCCGTTGAAGTAGCAGTTGTTGTAGCGGGTGTGGGTGCCCCAAGTGGCCGAGCCCACGGATCCGATACCGCCGCCGTTGGCATTGCGCAAGAAGGCCTCGGAGCGGCAAGTGGCATCGTCCGAAAAACTGCCCGTATCGCAGGTCACGATAACGGCAAAGGGCAGTTTATAGCCGTTGGACAAACCGAGGATATTGGACGTGCCCATGCCGCTCATGTTCAAAAAGCCCCGGTAGGTGAATACCGTGAGTCCCTGATTGATGCTGTTTGTCATTTGGCTGACCCAGGGGCTCGTGAAGATGGTGTCGATCTGGGTGTAGCCGGCGGCAAGGAGCTGTGTCTTGACCCACTGGTTTACGTAGATGCAGGTGATACCTGATGAGCTTCGATCCCCAGTCAGGCCGGCCCGCGTGAACCATCCAGTGTCGCTGGTGGGCGGGTTGCTTTCGTACGTGACGATCTTGTCGACGATGGCCTCGAGGGTGCTCAGGTCACGGAATGACAGACGGCCGATGTGAACGTCGGCGAGAATGTCCGACCCCTCAAGGGTCGTGTAGTAGTGGTCTCCCTCGCCGCCGTAACCCGAGAGGCTCTCGAACCAGCAGGGCACGTCATAGGTACCATTCGCGTCGCCGGCCAGGGCCACGAACTCCAGGGGCGGATCCACCGTATCGTAGATGTTCTGGATGTAGGTCTTGATGAGACTGTTGGTGGAGCCTGTGGTGTTGGTCGAGGCCGTCAATACGTTGTACCCCTGCCTCTTGCGCCAGTCGATGAGGGGTTGGAGGCGAGTGAGGACGCCGCTTTCAGGGGGGTAGATCAAGAGGTAGGTGCCCGGACAAACCTGGGCCTCGTTGCGATCCATGAAGCTGTCGTAGTTGATCACCACGTCCTGATAGATACGATGGAAGGACTCGGGGATTCGGCTGCGCTGCCGCGCCGCCGCGTTCCGCAGATCCCGGCCGCTGAAGTCAAGCTCCACCTCCATGCGTGAGCACACCGTTAGTTCGCCGCTTTTGGGATCGAACTCTACCGGGCTGAAAGTCACCGGCACCACGCGCAGGCGGTGAAAGATGGCCGGGTCGCCTACCTCCACGGCGGGGGGTGCCAGGCTTCGGACCTCCGCGTAGTAGTCGCGGTCAATCACGAACTCCTCGCCGTCGTCCGGCTGCACGGGCAGGACCCGGTAGCCCGGCAGCACCTGTCTCTCATGGTCCAGGACCCGCACGGTCACTGCAGCGTTGTCGGGTACCACCACGAGACGGGTGAAAACAGGAAGCCCCGCCTGTCCTGCCTCGCCCCGGATGTCGCCGCCGGGTATGGTCAGAGCCTGATAGATCTCATCGCCTACCATGATCTCCTCCACATTCAGCAACGGCAGTCGTATCTCGAGGCGGAGGGAACCGGCTTCTTCATCGAGAACGGCAAAGACCGGTTTCTCGGCGTCGGTCGTGGGGTCGAGTGTGAGCTTCTGCACGCCAACCCTCGCCTGAGCGCCGGCGGCGAGTATCAAAAGGAATGCAAGGCTGAACCGGAATAGCTTGCGCATCGTTGCCTCCAAGGAATTGGCCTGTGACGGGAAAGAGTGACAAGGATTCGCTTCTTGAGCAGGCATCGGATCCTTGTCTCATGGTCATCCACATGCGGCTTGGATCTATTCGAGACGTGCTGCAGAAATCATGAGACGTCAGTATGTCGGGCCGGTAAGGCGCAGTCAAGCATTTCGTATTCTTCATAAATCTCTCGCGAAGCTGCGCCTCAAATCGACGAGCGATGATGCCGTGGCGCATTGATTGAGGCGCAGCGATGCTGGTTGCTGGTCACTGGATACTGGATGGAACCCGGAGTCGTTCCGTTCTCCTTCCAGCATCAAGCATCCAGAAACCGGCATCGCCTTGCGGCCAACCCATATATTTCATGCATATCCGAAAGGATTCTGGAATTTCCATGGAACAGATGGGGAATGTGGTTGACCTTGACCCGCATTTCTTTTCACTTCAGCCGTTTCGCCCTTCGGTTGGCTTAGGACAGGCAACGAAATCCGGTGAGAAGTCCGGACCAAGAGAACTCGGGAGACACAGTTGATGCATAGACAAACAGTCCCAAATCCAACGGCGTATCCTATACCATCCATGAAAGGCGCGTTCCCCTTTCGGCTGGGTACGACATCATACATTCTTCCCGCCGATCTCGTCCCCAACGTGGAGTTCCTCGGCCCGTTGGTAGATGATGTAGAGCTTGTGCTCTTTGAGTCTGAAGAGGCATCGAATCTTCCGAATGCCGATGTTATCGATAGACTCGCGGAGCTGAAGTGCACGAGACAGCTAACCTATACCGTTCATCTGCCGCTCGACATCCAATTGGGCAATCCGGACGAGGTTGTCCGAAGACGATCCGTCGAACAATGCATGAGGATTGTCGATATTACCAGGCCGCTCGCTCCGTTTGCGTACATAGTTCATTTTCACGGTGAAATGCGTGGCAAGAGACCTGCGCAGGAGATTGAATGCTGGAGAAGAGCCTTGGACCGCTCGGTGCGTGAACTGCAATTATCCGGCGCCGAACCTGAAGACCTGTGTGTGGAAACACTGGATTATCCTTTTGAGTATGTCGCTGACATCGTGTCTCGCCACGGCCTATCGGTATGCCTCGACGTCGGGCACCTTGCTTTTTACGGATATCCGATCCGGGAATACTTGGACAAGTATCTGGCTCAATGCCGAGTGATCCACCTGCATGGCAATCTTGATGGGGCTGATCACAAGGATATCGGCGCGCTGGATCCACAGATTCCCGCAATGTTGATCGAGCGCGTTGGCTTGGAGAACGACAAAGAACGTGTTCTGACCCTGGAAGTCTTCGGCCGCGCGGAATTCGAAAGGTCAATGGAAATCATGAGGAGATTGGCTGGATGAAAAAGATCACATTCGTTATTGGCGGCGGACGGAGCGGCAAGAGTCATCATGCATTGTCTCTCGCGCAAGGCTATCAGGGCAGACTGGCTCTTATCGCCACCGCTGAGCCGTTTGATGACGAGATGCGAGTGCGGATCAAAAAACACCGGGAAGATCGGGGTGATTCGTTTATTACCATTGAAGATCCGTTTGAGCTGGGAAGCGCGCTTGAATCGCTTTCCGCGGATGTTGAAGTGGTCGTGATTGACTGTCTTACGGTTTGGCTCGGCAATCTCATGCATCACCGGGAGAAAAAGGATGACGACTATCCTGAAGTCGCCCAGTTCCTAGACCTCCTTGGCGAGCCTCCCTGCCACATCATCATCGTTTCCAACGAAGTAGGCATGGGTATCGTCCCACATAACGCCCTGGCCCGGCGTTTCCGGGACCTGGCCGGTTGGGTGAACCAGCAGGTGGCCGAGCGAGCAGACTGCGTCATACTGATGGTGAGTGGAATTCCAATCATCGTGAAACGAGGGACGGAATGAGTCTACTGGACGAGACCATGGCTGAGATTCTCCCCGTGGATCATGGCTGCGAGGATGAGATCCGCGCGCATCTCGACAACCTGACCAAGCCGCCGGGCAGTTTGGGTCATCTGGAAGAGCTGGCGGTGCGCTACTGCCTCGCGACCGGAACACACAAGCCGCACATGGGAAAGAAGATTATCTTCACTTTTGCTGGGGATCACGGTGTCGTGGCCGAGGGGGTTTCCGCCTATCCCAAGGCGGTGACGCCCCAGATGGTCAGGAATATCTTGGCTGGCGGCGCTGCGGTCAATGTGCTGGCTCGGCATGCGGGGGCGGAAGTTCGCCTGGTCGACATCGGCGTCGACGATCCGTTGGAAGACGCACAAGGATTGCTTGCGAAGAAGGTGCGGGCAGGAACCGCAAATATAGCCAAAGGCCCGGCCATGACGATGGAAGAAGCACGAAGGGCTGTTGAAGTCGGCATTGGACTGGCCCAGGAAGCCGCAGCCGGCGGCGCGACCCTCATCGGTACCGGGGAGATGGGTATCGGCAACACCACGCCCTCGTCTGCAATCTTCGCTGCGCTCTTGCCCTGCGCCGTGGAGAAGATAACCGGCCGGGGTACTGGAATCGACGACCACACACTCGCGCACAAGGTGAAGGTTATTGAGCGGGCAATTGAAGTGAACAGAGAGCGTTGCTCAGATCCGTTGAGCGCTCTCGCGGCCATAGGGGGGCTGGAGATCGCGGGAATTTGCGGCCTCACACTCGGAGCCGTTTCGCGTCGTGTGCCTGTTGTCGTTGACGGGTTCATCTCCTCGGCCGGGGCACTCGTTGCATGCAGGATGTGTCCTCATGTTGAGGAATATCTTTTTTTCAGCCATCTCTCAGCAGAGGCTGGTCATGCCGTTTTTTTCGAACGGTTCAACGCCCGGCCGGTTCTCGACCTCGGAATACGTCTTGGCGAAGGAACCGGAGCAGCGCTGGCCATCTCCCTGATTGAGGCGGCTGTCAAGATCTATGACGAGATGGCAACATTTGATTCGGCTGGCGTTTCAAAGAAAGACGATTGAGAAATGCTCCAAGGATTTGTCTCTGCGATAAGAACTCTCTCAATCCTGCCGGCGCCCGGAAGGGAAGCCGAACGAATGTCCGACGCCTTGCCGTGGTTCCCCCTGGTGGGCTGTCTGCTCGGTGTCATGCTTATGGGACTGGCCAGGGCATTCAGTCTCGTTCCTGGCGGCTGGTCCGAGGGTGCGGCCGGGGCTGTTTTGGTCGGAGGCGTTCTCTTGACGCGGGGCTTTCATCTCGATGGACTGGCCGACTGGGCCGACGGTTTCGGCGGAGGCCGGAATCGGGAGCAGATATTGGCCATCATGAAGGATTCACATGTGGGTGCTTTCGGGGTCATGGCGCTTGTCCTTGTCTTGCTGAGCAAATGGGTTGCTTTTTCGCATCTGATCGAAATGGGATCTTTTCACTGGATCGTTTCCGCCTGTATCGTCTCGAGGACAACCTTGGTCGAACTGGCTGTTTGTCTTCCATATGCCCGGCCAGGCAGTGGAACAGCAAAGCCTTTTGTGGATGACGCGCGATCCTATCACCGCGTTTGGTCCCTGATTTTGGCACTGTTGCTGCTCCTTGCGGTCAGCGGACCGGCGGGTGCGGTCGTCCTGACAGGCGGCTGGATCGCCAGCCGCTTCCTTGGATTCTGGTTCCTTCGCCGCGTAGGCGGGGTGACCGGCGACCTGCTCGGCGCATGCTGCGAACTCATCGAAACAGGGCTATTGCTTTCTTGCGCGGCTGCAAGTCATTGGCTTGCCCAGTTCACAAGCTGGAGGGTGATGTTAATCTGAATTCAAGACAGCCGCCCGTCGCGAGCGCCTGTCTTTCCTTCGAACTGGTTCCCATGTGGGAAAGAGCGTGGTGGTCATGGCGCTTTGCCGGATCTTCAAAGACATGGGCGTTGGATGCTGGAAGGAGAACGGAACGACTCCGGATCCCCGCAAGGACTCGGTGTTCCGAGAGCAGACGCCGGGTTCCGCGCACCCAGAACTCGCTCTGTTGATCGGGGCAAGATAGTCCAATTCTCACTTGACATCTGAACTAAGTAGACTTAGTCTTTAGACTAAAAAGGAGTAATTCCCATGAAGAGTCTGAATGTTCACGAAGCCAAAACGCATCTGTCGGCGGTTTTGGCTGAGATCGAAGAACGGGGGGAGGTCTTCCTGATATGCCGCAACGGTCGCCCCATCGCCGATCTGATTCCCCACAAGAAACGGAATCGGTTGCTGCCGCACCGTGTCATGAGCCAGATCAAGATCCGGTACGATCCGACAGAGCCTCTCACTGATGACGAATGGCCTGAGGAAGTCTAATGCTATTGGATACCTGTGCGCTCCTTTGGCTCGCCGAGGGAGGAAGGAATCTGAGTCGAGAAGCTCTGAAACGCATCGACAATGCCGCCGGCCTGCACATTTCAGCTATCACGGGCCTTGAGATTGGCTTGAAGTATCGCTCCGGCAAACTGGAGCTTCCTGCCCTGCCTGTCGAATGGCTCAAGGTCGTGCTTGATCACCACGACATTAAGGCTGTTCCGCTCGATCTCTATACATGCGTGGCTGCCACGGAGCTGCCAATGATCCATCGAGATCCATGTGATCGTCTGATCATCGCGACTGCAAGAGCGAATGGTTGGTCGATCGTGACTGCGGATACTCGTTTCTCCATGTACGACGTTGAAGTGATCTGGTAACTCCATCGGCACAGAGCATGAGAGGGGGCCTTTCATGAAAGGCTTTGGTGAGCAATTGACAGACCAAGAGAGCAAGGAGTGATGTTCGAGATCTTCGATTTCAATGATCAAGGGTGCAGGACTAAGACTCCGCCTCCGTTTTATCGGGTCCGGGCGCTTTTCTGAGGTGAATCTACAACCTCTGAACCCTTCAGCCCCTGAACCTCTGAACAGTCACCTACCCTCAATTGGAAATGTCGGCTAGTACACCGTCTCGGAAGTTTTGTGCTCTGTTTTGGCAATTCAAAATGAGACGGTATTAGGAGATGATGAACCACAGAGACATCTCCGGATTCTGCGACACGGGCGCGGGTGGGTGACATTGTCGGCTGCTGTGAAGGATGTAGAATCGCCGGAAACAGGTACAGAACCTCTGAAACACGATACTAGTTAGCTGTGACTGCTTATGGAAAAAACTTGGTTCGGACTCGACGAAGCTCCCCATGAAGTTTGGGAACATCGAACATTCAACATCGAACGCAGAAGTTGGAAGGGAGGGATGAAGTTCGAGACGAGGTTTCGGGTGAGGAGCATCCCTAATCCCTCTTCAACATCAGGGCCTTGACAGCCAGGTGCGGGCCGTACTTGCCAGCGATCTCTATTGTGCACAGCTCTTGGACATAAAACAGCGGCTCGAAGAGGCTGCGCAGCTCCTGTTCAGAAGAGAAGTAGAGCGTAGTACCAAGACGCGTCTTCCGGTATTTGCCTCCCCCTCCAAAACCAGGGGCATCGTCTTCGCCAAAACACACCGACAGGTATCGAGTCCCCGGACGAAGGATGCGGTGGACATTACTTACGTACCGCTCCCGATTCTCCGGGAAAACATGGTGAAGAATCTCCCAGTCATAGGCGAAGTCGAAGG
>JAUXFG010000278.1 GCA_030620115.1 Candidatus Fermentibacterota bacterium | reverse complement strand
TCGGCCGTTCTGCCGTGATCGGGGTGGCGATTCTCGCATTTCTCATCGCACTTGATCCCGAGAGCAGTGTCTTGAGTCTCGTGGCCTACGCATGGGGAGGATTCGGCGCCACCTTTGGCCCAGTGATCATCCTCTCGCTTTTCTGGAAACGCATGACTCGCAACGGCGCATTCGCCGGGCTTGTCACTGGTGGCCTCACGGTATTGATCTGGAAGCATCTTTCGGGCGGCATCTTCGACCTCTATGAGATCGTCCCCGGCTTTGTGCTCTCTCTGCTGATGATCGCCATGGTGAGCATCTTGGGCGAGAAACCCGAACAGGCCGTGCTTGATCAGTTCGAGCATGTGGGAAGCAGCACCATATAGCGAGAAGTCTCTTCGGCGGACCCATCATAACCGACTCCATGATTGCATTCTCGCTCCGCCTCGTGTAAAGTGTACGCGTCTGCAGGGTCGGTTCGAGTATTGAAGCCCCATTTCGTAAGGTTGAGACAGGGATTCATTTCCCCATTTCCCTCCCGCGTTTTGGCACTTCGATCTACGAGGTCACCTATTGGCAGCGAACGCCCTCGAACACTATTCGCTACATCCTCACCACAACACGCTCATGGCGAAAACCACTCTCGAAGGCTGACTATATCATCCATATCCCGTCAACATATCAGATGACATATCTGTCGCTCCGGCATGATTCACTCAGCATAGGCGAAGACCACCATACATACATGATTCATAGAGAAGATTTCATGCCTGGGAAAGATCTCCTCGTCAAATGGAAGGAGGTAGCACAATGAGAGTGAGAAACGTCCTCCTTGTGCTCGCTGTCTTCTTTTCCGGCCCCCAGTACGCGCAAGCAAATCCTGTGATGATTCACTACTTGTCGGAACTGAGATTCACCCGTACTGGCTGGGAATTGGAACTCACCCCTGAGGATGGCCTCGAGGGCTGTTGGATCACATCCCGTTCCGATACCGCATTCCTGCATCCCACGGTACCCTATGAGGACTATGTGGTTATCACGGCCGACAGCTTGCAGTCCCCACTGTTCATCGATCCTGCCGGAGACAGCCTTGCCCTGTACATACCGCCAAACATGCAGCATCCTGGGGATCTGCTCGTGTTCGGTGATTATCCCGGAGCCCGGATTCCCGCTCCTCCTCCGGGCTGCTCCATATCCATTCGCCGCTGGGAGGACTTCTACTATTTTGACGCGTCGCCAACCCTGGGGGCTCCCAATGACACCACCAATGCCATGGGGGATATCGATGGTGTGGTGACTAATACGGACGGCGATGCGCTGATCGGGGCGAAAGTGATCTACGATTACAATGATTTAGGAGGAGAGATATATGTACTCACCGACAGTGCCGGGCATTTCCTGATACACGACTTTGCTCGCCCTGAGTATCTATGGGTCGTTGCCGAGGGGTGCACGGACCATGGCATGCGCATCCAGATATGGCCCGACAGCACGGTGGTCCTCACCGTGATACTCGAATGCGAGGTGGGAACAAACGAGTATCCATTACGCCCGTCCGCCTCCGTATACCTGCTTTTCCAGAATAACCCGAATCCATTCTCGAGCGCCACCACTATTGCGTACTCGATCCCCAGAACTGAATTCATGCGAATGTCTATCTTCGATCTCAAGGGCAACCTGATCGAGAAGCTTCTCGAAAAATCCTTGCCTGCGGGATTGCACCGTGTCACATGGCAACCGCAAGGAATCCCCGCAGGCACCTATCTCTACACCCTCCAGACTCCTGGTTCTCAGCTCACGAGGCGGTGCCAATTCCTGAAATAGCCATCATGATATGCATGGCAATAGGAATGAATGCGAGGTTTCGGCTTCATTTCCGCGCGAAGTCGTGGGGAAGACCAAGCCCCTCCCTGTCGACTCTTGACAGCCGAGCGAACATCCTGTACAATTCAAGGCATCTTGAGGTATGCGCTAGCGCTGCATAATCTGCAGCACCGGATGGGTGGCTTCTACTGGGAGGCGGTCATGTGTGCCTATGCACGCGCAATCATCTGTCTTTCTCTCCTTCTTTCCTCCTTGGCTTTTGCTCAAGAGGATTACGAGATTCAGATCGGTTCGTTCGACGTAGATGGTTCTGAAGTCCACTATGTACTTGGCGAACTCCTGATCAAGCCCACTGCCGATCTTGATGTATCTTCCTTTGTTCCTAACCTTGGCGGCGCTCTTCTTGACTCGATCCCGAGAATAGAGTGATATCGTTTGAGGTTCCCTCAAGATGTCGATGTAGTCCCATTATGGGATGAATTGAGAGACGATCCCAGGCTTCGTGCCGTTTCCTTGAACCTGGCATTCCCATTGCTGGAACCCGACATGTCTGGATCCCAGGTACAAGATGCCGGGTGCCAAACCCGCGATGAGATCCAATGGCCGCTTACGATCACTGGTGCGGATCAGGCTTGGCGTAAAGTGCCACGGGGAACCAACGTATTGATCGCAATCCTCGACACAGGCTGTGACACTGATCACCCCGAGTATGCTCGGTGTTCGAGGATTGAATATGGCTATGATTGGACTGACGCACCCGGCTATCTTGGCTGGCCTGAAGATTACCATGGACATGGCACTCGCCGCTTGGGTGAGATTGCGGCGCCCAATGGCAACGGTGAGATTGCCGGCATTAACCAGAACTGCCGAGTCAGGGTCGAGAAGGTGTTCAATGACGATACGTATCGCCCGAAATGGATTATCTCGGCAGTAGCGTGGGCTTTGGAGGATGTAGTTTTCAATCGTGGTGCCCGGGTAGTGAACTGCAGTTTCGGTGGCGCAGTGCTTGAGACAAGCGGCTTCCATATACTGCGGGACGCATTCATGGATGTGAACAGCAACTCCCCCGGCACCGTTATCCTCTGTTCTTCGGGTAACACCGGAGATGACAGGGATATCGTGGATTATATAGCCTTTCCGGCAGCATGGTCCTGCTCATTGGAATGTGTCATCGCGGTGGGTGCAAGCACGCAATTGGACAGTGTGTTCCGCCCAACGGAGTGGAGACCAGGA
>JAUXFG010000144.1 GCA_030620115.1 Candidatus Fermentibacterota bacterium | reverse complement strand
CCCCATCTCCCCATCACCCCATTACCCCATCTCCCCATCACCCCATCTCCAATCCCATGCGTAGACGCACCTTCCTGAGAACACTTCCCTTAGTGGCAGGCTCTATCCCCGCGTGTCTATGGGGAAACGACGACGGATTGATTCCCGTGGTCGGCCGCATCCATACGCTGTTGCTTCCGGACCAGACACGTCTTGTTCTTGAACTGGATGGCGAATGCCCGATCTCGCTTCTCCAGGGGGATCCGGCATCCGTGACCTTGCAGGGAGCCCTGTATCTGCCCATGGAGGATAGCAAACGGTTCTCCTCTGGTCCCCTGAAAGCCATGAGGATCTTCACGCCTTCCGATGAGATGTTCAAAACCGTGCTCGAGCTCGATACCTCCACGGGAGCCACGGTCCACATAAAGAAGGTCGGCACGCCGCCACGAATCCTCATCGACATATTTGGGGCATCCATCTCGCCAAGCACCGCACCTCTATCGCCTGAGATGGCGCATCTCCAAGAGAAGGCACGGCAAGAATCCGCGGAATTGGGAGACCTTGGCTCCAGAGGAAAATTGGACCTGAGAATCAGGAATATCGTGATCGACCCCGGCCACGGCGGGCATGACCCCGGCGCGGTGGGCAAGGCGGGAACCAAGGAGAAGGACATCACACTCCTGTTGGGCCTGAGGCTCGCCAAAGCAATCGAGAAGCAAAGCTCTGCCAAGACCTACCTCACCAGGACGGAGGATTACTACCTCAACCTCTCCGACCGCACTACCACCGCCAATCAATACCGTGCGGACCTGTTCTTGTCGCTCCACTGCAATGCAGCGGAAAACAGAAAAGCAAGAGGATCAGAGACATTCTTTTGCTCGGATAGGGCCTCAGACAAGGAAGCCGCCCGTGTGGCCGCGTACGAGAACAGCTTCGCGGAACCCGAGGAGACACTGCGAGAGGAGAGCCCCGTCAACATCGAGTGGGTACTCTTCAAGCTCCAACGCAAGCTTCTTTGGGAAGACTCGAGTCACCTCGCACAAGATGTTCAGGCTGGTCTTGGACGCCAGTTGCCCGTTAAGGACAGGGGAACGAAGAGCGCCAGTTTCTTTGTCTTGCGCAAGGCAAAAATGCCCTCCATCCTGGTGGAGGCTGCCTTTATCAGCAATCCTCGGGAAGAGCAGCTTCTTTCGAGCGAAACGTTCCAGGAGACATTCGTGGGCAGCCTATTGGGCCAGCTCAAACCTTATCTCGCAAGACATTCATCATCTCCCTCGCCCTGGTGCTCAGTCTCTTGGCGACATCAACCGACGAAGCAACGCATCTGATCCTGGAGGCGGATCTGGATCACCTCTCTGGTGAGTACCCCGCCGCCCAAGTCAAATTGAATAGGACGCTGCAACTGGATCCGTCGAGTACTTATGCGCGAAACCTCCTGGGCCTGATCCTGCTGAAACAGAATCGACTCTCTGACGCAGCCACACAGTTCAACTACGTCCAGGCCCTGGACCCGGGAAATGAGACCGCGGCACTATGGCTGGGTGTGATCGCCCTCCATGGGGAGAAACTCGAACAGGCCATGGGCCAGTTCGAGGCAATACTGAAGGATGATCCCGAGAACCCTACGGCCCACTACTTCCTTGGCGCGCTCTTCCTGCTTCGGGGACAGGCGGAACAAGCGCTGACGCATTTGAAGCGTTCTCGAGATGCCGACGCAGGTGAGCCTGAGACTCATTACCGTCTCGGCGCGACATTCCATGGGCTGGAGATGAGCGCCAATGCAGAGCTCTCCTATCGCAAGGCTCTTGATTTGGACTCTCGGCATCAGCCCGCACGGAACGGACTCGGATGGCTCCTCTATGCCAAGGATGACCTCGAAGGCGCCATCAGCCAATGGCAAAGGGTCTTGCAAATCAATCCTCAGAATCAGGAAGCGCGATTCAACCTGGCAAAGGTCTATCACGAACTCGCGCTGAACGCGTTGAAGCAGGGGAAAAAGCAAGAAGCCTGCGCTCTATGGAAACGGCTGAAGGGGGTCGACCCCGCAAACAGGGCTGCAAGACATTATATGCAAAAAGCCTGCAACTGAGAGGAGTAGGATCATGTTGCGACGAATTCTCCCGATCTTCCTTCTGGTGGTGTTCCTGTTGGCGCCCGGCGCGGGCGCGGATAACTGGTGGGAAGAGGAGGCCTCGGCTTCTCCTCTCGAAGCAACTGACAAGGGTGCGGACTATGCCACCATGGTCAATTGGGGTGACGGCTACATTGAGGCCATGGGAGAGGCGAGTTGTGATCCATCTCTGGCGGTCAACCAATCCCACTGCTACACCATGGCTCTAAAAGCCGCCAGATCCTTGGCGTATGAGAAGCTCGCGGAGACCATTCATGGCGTCTACATCAGCTCATCCAATACATTCGAAGACGAAGTCATCAAGAACACACGCCTGAACACCGCGGTCCAGGGGCTCATCACGAATGCACACATCATCAGTGAAGAGCCAACCACCATGCAGGACGGCTCGCTGCTGGTTCGTGTTCGGTTGGGTCTACTCATAAACGGCTCAAAGGGACTCAGCCAGGCGGTGATCACACATATCCCGGTTGCTGAATCATCTCCCCAGATCCTCAAGCTTCAGGCTGATTTGCGGCGCACGCAAACGGAAATGGAGGAAGCGAGAGCTCGTGCCGACCGGTTCGAACAACTGGTTGAACAAGCACTTCAGTCCGCAGAGGAAGCGAAGCAAATCATTGCCACCGGGAGCGATCATGCCGAAGTGAGGCAGGCGCTCCAACAGGCAGCCGCCGCATCTCGTTTGGCAACAGAGGCAAGAGATTTGGCCCAGGCTCTGGCCGAAACTGCAGCAAAGGTTGACGATCAGGGTAGAGAGATCCAAGCCCAATACCCTTCGTCGGCAGAGCTCGAGGAGGTTGTACGGGCCACTCAGGAAGCTCGCAACATGGCACGGCGACTCGAACAAGCGGCTGAAGACGCAAAGAAAGCGGCCCAGGATGCACGGGACGCCGGCGAAGCGGCAAGCACTCGAAGCAGTGAGCTCGTCGAGGCCTTGGACGTGACAAAACGACTTCAGTCTGAGGTTGAAGAAGCGCGGCAGCTGGCTGATGGCGCGAGACGGAAAACTGAAGAGGCTCTCTCCTCTCTTCTGGGAGCCAATGCACAGGTGACGGAAGGCGTCCCTGCAGCCGAGGCCGGCCTGGAAGAGGCACAACGGGCCTTTGCAGAGGCAAAGGCCGCCCGAGGAGAGATCTCGGGGCTCTCTTCAGAGTTGCGAGAAGCCAGACTTGCCATTGACAGCCTCAGCATCCGTGGGTCTTTTTCCAACCATGAGGTGATCCAGCGGCTTCTTCAGGAGAATTCGCGGATCAACACGGAACTGGTCAAAACGAGGCAGCGACAGCAGCTGCTTCAGCAACAAGGAGCAGCTGCCCTGGCTGAGGTTGCCACGGCGGTGGAGCAGCTCTCTGCCACAGAGCGTACGGAGGAGATGCAGACATCCATAGAGGAGTTGCGGCAGAGCTTGGAAGAGGCGAAGACTCTGCAGCAACGAGTCGCGAGTCTCGAGGAGCGTACGGCCGCGGCAGAAACACAGGCACAGCAAATTCACGCCGTGGCTTTGACGTCGAGCAGTGATTCGAACGAGCTAGAGCAGGCGACCCATGAAGCCACGGCAGCAGCGAGTCTTGTCCGAACCCTCATTGATTCTCTGCGCACAGTAGACCGCGGCGCGAGAGATCTTGCTCAGGGCGCGCATCTGACTTCCACCAATGTCAGCGAGTCAGTAGGCAAGGACTTCACTGGTCTCATCCTCGACGCCTCCTACCTGGGGGCACGGGCCGCATTGAAGCCCAGGATCTTCTCCCAGGACGGTGAAGAGGTGTACGGCGAGCGCACCGCCTCCCGGGAAGTGGCACTGAGCAAGGGTTATGCGAGTTGGTCCGACTCGCCGGAGACGGCCCGTGACAAAGCAAAAAAGCGCATAGGTTCCAATCCACTGGTCGTACGGGCGGTAGACGCCACGGGAAAGCACCGGTCGGACCTGGTTGTCTCGCGGGAAGACGCCATGTTGATTGAGCGTGCGGATCAAAAGACAGGATTCCTGAAGCAGTGCAAGGTAGCAATCACCATCCTGCCTCAGGCATGAACACTGAAACCTATGAACGCTTCGTGGTTTCCTCGTTTCTAGGTTTCGAAGGGAGGATCGTATGAAAATGAAGCTCGCGATCGGAATCCTTCTCCTTGTGGTGTCGGTGGCATCAGCCCAACCAAAATGGTGGGAGGAGGAGAGAAGTGCCAAGGCCGCGTTGGAAGAACGCACCATAAGTGAGGAGTACAAGAGCAGGATCAATTGGGAGGACGGCTATCTCGAGGTCACGGCAGGCGCCACTTGCAACATCGAGTTGGCAAAGACCCAGGCACAGTGTTACTCCATGTCCTTGAAAACCGCCCGCATGTTCGCCTTGGAGAAGCTCGCGGAGATCATTTACGGTGTGCGGATAGATTCCGATAACCTCTTCGTCAACGAAGTGGAAAAGGATGTCCGCCTGAAAACCTCCACCGAGGGGCTCATCACGGGCGCACAGGAGCTCGCTCTCAATAAGACCGAGTTTGACGACGGGTCGATCTGGGTCGAGATCACCATGGGTCTCACCCTCACCGGCGAAAAGGGGCTGAGCTCCGTGGTGGTGCCGTGGATGGAACGCAAGACACAGGCCTCACCGCCTTCGCTGTTCGCCGCAAGCGCATCCAGAACAGCGGCTACTCCCGAGGCCACAGGCTTGATCGTGGACGCCACCGGAATCGGCGTAAGACCGGCACTAGCGCCCAGGATTCTTGTGCAAGGAAAAGATGAAGAGCTGTATGGACGGGTCAATATCGAACAATCGGCAGCAATCCGGTTCGGAGTAGTTGGCTATACCGACAGCATTGACAAAGCCAAGGCCCTTACCGAGCGGATAGGCGCCAATCCGATCGTGGTCAAGGCGGTTGCCGCAGCAGGAGCCCATAATGCCGACGTGCTCCTCTCCGTGGACGATGCCTCTGAGATCCTGGCCGCTGAGATGAAGAATGAGTTCCTCAAGGAGTGTAAGGTTGTCTTCGTGGTGGGCTGAGCGACTCGGGTTTGCGCCAGGTGTTCTCTTTCTGATCCTTGTGCTTTCTCCGCTCCCGCTGCAAGCGGAGATCGTGGAAGCAGAGGGCGTGGGGACCATTCTGACCGGTGACGTGGCACAGGCCAGGGACGAGGCCATCATTGATGCGCGCGTCAGAGCCCTGGAGAAGGCCGTGGGTGTTCTTGTGGACGCGGAGACCCTTGTGCAAAACGAGCTTCTCCTCTCGGCCACGGTACGAAACACCTCATCGGGCATGATCACGGACTACCAAGTCGTGAGTGAGGGGGCCGAAGGAGATCTCTACCGTCTCAAGATTTCGGCCAAGGTGGAGAAGGCAGAGCTCGAGGAACAGATCAAGACAAACCTTACCAGCAATCTTACCGTCATCATACAGATTGACGAAGAGATGGCTGGTGAGCCCATCGATGATTCGTTGATCGAGAACGAGCTCGTCGAAGGCTTCATCGACGCCGGGTACGATGTACGGGATCGGGAACACGTGGAGATGGTTAGACAAAGGGATTCCGAGATCACCCGCATCGAGGGGGACGTGGAGCAAGCACAGATGATCGGTCTACGATTCCTCTCGAACCTCGTGATCAAAGGCACGGCAAAAACCTCTGTTCACGCCAATAAGAGCGAGTACGCCCCCTCCATCAGTATCCCTTCAGCCCATGCGAGAGTCACGTGCAGGATGGTGGAAGTGGAGACCGGCAAGATCATTGGCCAGGAACAGGTGCGGCGCATCAAGGATTTCGGCCAGGACGAATTCGATGCCAGCGAGAAGGCCATGGAAAAAGCAGCGCCAGAGATCGTCAAGAAAGTGCTCTCCTGGATGAACTCCGAGTACTTGGTCAACAAGATGAAGACCGTGCGTGTCGAGGCCAAGGGGCTCCCAAGCCTCGCCTCGTACAGAAGGCTGCTTAACCTCGTGAGCAAGCTTCGTTGGGTCGAAGCGGTTGAGGCCGGGGAATTCAAAGATGGATCAGGCGCCATCGAACTCCGCTACCCGGAAAAGCTCGTCTACCTTGCGACACGTATCGATCGCGATCCAGGCTTCCGCCTGACGACCATGGACGAGAGAAAGATCATCGTCACTGCGTGCGACCGATAGAAGGAGGCTATCCGTGAATAGGAATAAGACAGGACTACTGCTCGTTGCCCTCTTGACCCTACTCTTGGCATGTGGAGGAGCACAGAAAGAGCTGAAGCCGTTCAGTATCTTGGATACACCCGAAGGTGCGTATCATCAAGGGATGGAGTACTACGAGCAGGGCAGGCTTGATCTTGCCCAGGAGATGTTCCAACGATCAAGGGATCTGGCGCATACTGCCAAGACTCCGTTCGCCCCCGCGCATGAAGGATTGGGCCTTGTGTTTCTCGCACGGAATGATCTGGAGGCCGCGGAGGATGAGATGAAAGAGGCCCTCGATCAGGATGATCGATACGCCCTGGCCAGAGTCGGCCTGGGGCGCGTTCGGATGGCACAAGGGAAGATGGAAGATGCCATCAAGGAGTTCGACAAGGCATTGAAGACCAAGACCAGAGAGGACGAGGAGCAGCCCGATGCCTACAAGAAGGCGTGGCTCTACAAGGGCATGACCCAAGAGGAGATGCATGAGCCGGATCTGGCCGAGGGATCGTATCGAAATGCATTGGAGATCGATCCACAGTTTATGAAAGCCTCTGAGAGCTGGGAGCGACTCCAGCAACTCCGCCGGGCCACTGCGGGTCAATCGGAGGTCATGAAGAAGGTAGCGGCATCGCCTGCAATCACGAGAGCAGAGCTCTCCGCCGTGCTCGATGAGCTTCTTCCCCTGGATAGAATATATCGGCACCGGAAGGCTGAGGTTTCTCTTCCCGAGGATGTGGAAGGCTCTTGGGCACGTGGTTACTGCGAGAAGATGCTCGCATGCGGCATACTGGACGTATACCCAGGTGGCGAGTTCCTCCCTGATGAGAAAATCGCGCGGGCGGATTTGGCGTTCGCGATGCAGAAAATCCTGGTGGAAGCATTCCAGGATCCATCCTTGGAGATGAAATATGTTGGTGAGACAAAGGCTGATTTCAGCGATCTCTCACCACAATCTCCCTTTTACAACTGCGTGCGGCTCATGACCTCTCGAGGCATCATGAAGGGGAGAATGGACGGCGCCTTTGGTGTTGAAGAAAATGTTCCCGGCGCAGAGGCCATGGAAATCTTGCGACGGCTCAAGACCGAGCTTGAATAGGTAAGGATCAGAGGTTCAGAGGTTCACCGTTCTGGGTTGCTTTTCAGATTCCACGAATCAGCAGTTCAGAGTCCCCCTGAACCCTAAACCTCTGAACTCTGAACCCAGAACGCTGAACCCAGAACTCTGAACCCAGAACTCTGAACCCAGAACGCTGAACCCAGAACGCTGAACCTCTCAGCCCATGAACGCTCACAATAGGAGAAAGGGCCGGTAGATGCATATTCTCATGATATCTCCTCAGCCTTTTTTCCAGTTCCGGGGTACGCCCTTCAGCGTTCGCGAGCGTCTGAAGGCCTTGAGCGCGTTGGGGCATCGTGTTGATCTTGTTACCTATCATATTGGGCAACAAGTAGAGATACCCGGAGTTCGGGTGCATCGAAGCTTCCCCATCCTATTCCTTCGACATGTGCCTATCGGGCCTTCCTGGGTGAAGTTTCCGCTGGATATGGTACTGGCCATGAGGGCTTTGCTCCTTTTGCCTGCGCTCCGTCACGTGGATATCGTACAGTCACACGAGGAGGGCGCGGTCATCGGCCTGATCTTGGCAAAGCTCCTGCGTAAGCCCCATATATATGACATGCATTCGAGCCTGCCCCAGCAGTTGGTGAACTACAATTTCACGCATTCGAGGATCCTGTTGGCATGGGCACGCAGGACCGAACGCTGGATACTGAGAAAAAGCGCCGCAATCATCGTGGTCTGCCCGTGGCTCAAAGACCTCGTGCGGGAGATTAACTCCACCACTCCCGTGTTCCTCATCGAAAACCCCCCGGTATGCGATCCCCCTGGCCCCGAGGTGCCGCAGAGATCCACAGCCCTCCGGGCGGAACTTGGCCTTCGAGACAAGAAGATCATTCTCTATACCGGTACATTGGAGGTAAACCAGGGGCTCGATATCGTGCTAGAAGCCATCCCGAGAGTGGTAGCGCAGGAGCCTGATGCTCTTTTTCTCTTCGTGGGGGGAGAGCCTGAACAAGTCAAGGCCCTACAGGATTTGGCGAGAGATCGCGGCGTCGACCATTGGATCAGGTTGACGGGGCAACAACCGTCGGACGCGATGCCCGGCTACATGCACATGGCATCAATCCTTATCTCCCCAAGGAAAGTGGGCCAGAATACTCCCCTCAAGATCTATTCATACTTGCAGTCAGGCAGACCGATCGTTGCCACGAGGCTTGAAACGCATACGCAGGTGCTCGACGACAAGATCTCCGTGCTGGTCGAGCCGAAGCCTGATGCCTTTGCCAATGGTATCCTCCGAATCCTCGGCGACCAGGATTTCGCCCACAGAATTGCCACAGAGGCCAGACGCAGACTGGGCGAGCGATACTCCTGGGATCGTTACCTGGAGCACATGTCACAATTCTGTGATTTCTTAGCGAAACTCCCCCCTCGGTCGGTCTAAGGGTTCCCTATAGTCTATCCGCCATCCATAATTCCACTCTCTCATAAATCTCTAGTAAATCCATGGATTTACTAGAGATTTATCGCGCCGATGATTTCGCTCTGCAATTGATTCTCGCCCCCCCGGTCTGACCTGAAACTTCATCTCGAACTTCATCGGGAACCTCGTCGGGAGCTTTGTCGAGCCCGAGCCAAGTTTCTTCCATGAATGATCCCGCCGACTGGCGGGTGGCGGCACTAGCCCGGATTTCTCACTTGGAAATGGACTCACCTGTAATAGGCAACTGATACTCTCTGAACCCGTTACAAACTCATAATCAAAAGAATAGAAAGTATCGGGGTACTCGTTTCATGTAGGCACCATATGAATCACCATATCGCTATAGGCAAACTTCTTCCTCCGCCAGGGCTCTAGCGGAACCGAATAATGAGGATAGAATCAGTATGAATAGTGCCAGCCATGAGCCTATCGCCATACAAATCCCACAACCTAGCATGAATCCCATGAACACCTGTGGGTGGCGTGACATTCTGTAGAGTCCACTGGTAACCGGCTGATCAGGTGGTGTGTTCTTGAAATTGACCAGCGCAATAATGAAACCAGCCAATCCAAGGACGAATAGAACAATCGCAGGAATGAAAACAACAGTTCCTCTTTTCAGTGGAGTAAAGATTATGAGAGCCAAATATACAAGAATTAACAGTTTCCCTATAGTATAGAAAGCTCTTTGCCTTCTGCTCCACCTGGATCGATCATATTCATACAGCCGTGCTATCACATCCTTTGGAAAGACCAAAAGCAAAATGCCATATACAAAAAAGAGCAAAGCCAACAGAATCCACCCATTAGGCCATCCTATTTCAAGGGCAGGCATCAGCTCCATGCTCCACCTCCTTCAGTCATTCCGCCCACACGGACACAACCAAACCAGAAAGCGATGCCAAGAGCTCCCTTCTGGAGAGAACAGTGCATAATAGTATGCGAGGCCTAATGTGCGCGAGCTGAGCGGCACCCAGACGCATGGTTCTACACCTCTACCATCGGTTCATCGTCGATTACTCTGAAACCATCAAGTATGATGTAGCCTGCGTGTCGCAAGGATATGGCCACATCCGCAACGCTCCCACACGGGCACGGTGCGTTTCTTCCGACCTTTCTCATTTGACCTCAGCTCTCCTCTCAAGGACCACTGTATTCATCTGGTGTAGAACCCTCGCGCTAACTGGCTGCCGAAGGAGCATAGCGACTGAGGCATTCTGATTCAAGTGCCTTTTTCGGTGTTCTTGTTT
>JAUXFG010000125.1 GCA_030620115.1 Candidatus Fermentibacterota bacterium | reverse complement strand
TCAACCACATGCACATATCCGGCCTCGTCGCCCACGGCTACGTACTTGCCGCGTCCAGCTACTTCAAATATGACAGGACTCGACATAATCTCGCCGGATGCCGCCATGGGAAAGCCGAACTGATTCATGGATACGAGAAGATCGAATGGCAGTCTCTGCTGATATGGCTGATTCTCACCCCAACTCGCATCGACAATCAACTCCATGGGGAACAAACCCATGCCCGCCTGTGAGCTCACCGCAACCACGAATGTACCCTGGGCGATCCACGCGGTGTCCCCCGAGGCAACCTGGTCCAGGGTTGCCTCTCCAGCCAGGATGGTAACATACTCAGACTGAGTAGTCAGCGTGAGAGTAAGATCTGTAGCACTCCCCCACGATGGATCAGCGGTGAGAAAAAACGAGATCGTTCCTTCTTCTCCAGGATTGACCACACCATCACCGTCCCCGCCCTGGCCGCTCTCAACGACTTGGATCCCGCCCATGTGGAGCAGTGGCAGATCCGAGGGCATGGTTGCCTTCACGGTCTGGAAAACCTCTGCATTCTCGTCGTTCTGAACAAAGGCCACAATGTGGAGATTATGAAGCACCCACGCGGAGTTCACAGGAATCGTCCGCTGATCCTGAAAGATCTCACCGGATGAAAGATCAAGGGCAATACCCTCGGGGGTTGGAACCATGTCACGCATCACCTGATGGTACGGCCCGGTGCCGGAAGATGTATAGAGATCCGACTCGGTTACTGCAAATCGAAGAAACAGATCACCGGAGATCGGCTGCTCCGGCACGCCATCACAGGTCACATGAATGAGCTCATTCTCAAAATCGAGATCTACCTCAAGGCCGAGATCGAGAATGCTCGGGGTGTTCAGGGCCTGAAGAAAGATGGTCTCGTACTGGGAGTTATTGGAGCCGGCATCAAAATGCCCATCAAAGAACACATGGGGTGCATAGAGCCCATCTCCGGGAAACGCTTGATGGTCATAGAGATAGAGGATGCGCGCGCGGGAATCTTCCTGGTTGAATAGCCAAAATGGATCTTGGCTGCCGGGCCACCAGCCGTGGTATCGAATCAGCGCCAAGCTTTCGCCATACGTCTCCTGCAGGATGTCCAACCTATGGTCGGCCGCGGGGCAGTAGCCGCATTCGGTGTTGGTGATAATCTCGCCCAACACAGTCCGGGGCGCCGCTATGCTCGCGGTGGCACACACAGTGGTGATCAGGATCAGAGCAATCCGCAACATGGGTATTCTCCTTGGCAGATGAATGGTGTGGAGACCCTGGATCACGGCCGGACTACGGAAGACTTGGGGCGGTCACCACCTAATTCGGACAGCGACCATTCCGGGCACAAGAGTGAGAGCCACAGGGCTCTGGGAGGCATCTCTGTGAGCACGGAGACAATAAACCACCGAAACTGCTCGATTCAAAATTGCAAGTGCCGTGATGTTCTTTGCCCGGGAATCCCAGTCTCGGCGATCTGTGAGGAGACTATTGAAGGCCCTCATCTCAGAAGAAGAACTCCACTGCCAGGCCTTGTCGCCGACATAGCGGTACGGGTCCTGATAATGCTGGTTCGCGCGTTCGGAGTTCCAATATTCGCCCACGTCGGCATAATAGATCTCATCTCGACACAGAGGATAGCTGCCCGCATGCTGTGCCGCATAGGCGATGTACTCATCCTCAATGCCATGAGAGCGCCGTTCCATATAGTACCGCCCCCCCCAGATCGCTCCCTCGGTCAGAAGAGATACTTCAGCCGAGGTTCGCCAACCCAAGTAGGCTTGACCGGCACCGGGAACAATGGCTGAAAGCACTGCCGCCATGAGACGAGATTCCCCGGCAGATGACGGAAGCGCCACAACAAGAAGCAGAACAGCAGCGAGAAAGCCTGTTCTCATCCCCATGGCCTTTTCCATGAAAGCACCAAGGCCGGCTCCCGTTGATGCCATGAAACCTCGAGCTGCAACCCGCCTTGCTCTCGGGCGGATCTCGCGCTGCGCAAAGCATCGATAGCACTCACGGCTCTCAATGCCACAGCCGCACCTACCAGGCGGCTTGCCCATGCCATCTTGTCGCTGGCATCCTTCCGCAAAGACCTGAACTCATCCCTATGTTCTGAAATATAGTTGAAGTAGAGCCCGCCGCTATCTGAGTCAAAACCCCAGTACTCATCGTTATTGCCAGAGGGATCAGGAGCCCAGTCATCCCATCCGTAGATGTAGCCGTTTGACTCGGCAATCTCCTGATAGTAGCTCGATTTCGAATGCTCGTAATCATCCTCTATGTACTGCCAATAGACACTATCGGCATACATGTATTCGGGATCCAGCCGGCGGAACAGATCCCACCATTCGAGCCAGCCTCGTTCCGCATCATTGGTGAAATCGGGATTGGTGAGCGTGTAATGCTGCTGGGCAAATGTCGCATACTCATCCTCGGCATCTTTTCCCGCTCCACGCATGGACAGATATCCTGCCCATACAGCAACATCGGCCGCCAGAAACAGCCATCCACGCTTCTGCCCCATGGTGAGCTGCCCCGCGCCGGGAACCAATGCCGAGAGAAGGAATACCTTGCCTGGGGACGGCCCGCCATGTGGCATAGTGCTCTCCTCCCCAGGGGGCGACTCTTCGGACAAGATCCTTCCCCCTTTGATGAGAAGAACGGAGGAAGTATCCGCACCTGCCAATGGCACAAACACGAGGCATAACATCGCGGCGAGGGTCCTGAACATCATCACCCTTCCCCTATCTTTTCACGGAGAATGTATGGAACATCGTTTGGGTCTGCCCCGTCGCCCTGGCCTCCAACCGGCATAGGTAGACGCCAGAGGGGACGGCTACCGACCACACCCATTCGTCCCGCTGCCCACTGGCATTCCCCTTCCACTCATCTCGACGGTGACCCGCCGCATCGAGTATGGTCAGGATAACCGAGGCGCCCTGCTGGGCACGGAATGAGAAGTGGGCTCTCTCTCCCGTCACCGGGCTGGGCCAACAGTAGAATTCGGCGGCACTTGCCACGGAGGGATCATCCCAGGATTTCAGCAAGCCAACACCCGCCCATCCGGTCAATGAGTTGTCCCCCCGGGGCAGATACCATCCTGTATCGGATGTTGCGTACGGCAGGTCCCACACATTGAGCGTGCCGCTGCTGTCGGCAAACACCAGCTCGATATCTCCATCGTCGTCCATATCGACCAGAAGTCCACCAGTTATCCCCTCAGCAGACATCGGCCACCCAGGAAGTCGTTGCCCGGAGCTTTCAAACGCATCCAACTCTTCGCCCGCTCCCAAGAGAAATCCTGTTTCCTGATCGTCATTCGTGTCCATACTCAACAGAAACGTTTCTTCAGCCAAGAGGGGTTCATCCAATCCATGGCCGAAACAGTCGGCCACCAGCCGGCCGCCGATTGACCACGCACACACACGACCCCCACGACTTAGCGTCGCAAAATCGAGGAGACCGTCGCCATCTATATCCAAGATGGCCGTAGAATGGCTCAGTTCGGTATCCGCTTCCACGGGCCATCCTTCCAAAATTTGTGCTCCCCCGGAAAATAGCCACGCGCTCTTCCCGGAGACCACAAAAATCTCTACCTCACCGTCACCATCGCAATCAGCGAGAAGTGGATCAGAAAAAGAGCCCCCGCCTTCCAGCACCGGCCACCCGGGGAGTATCTCCCCCGCCATACTCAACGCATATACTCCCTCCTCCGCAACCACCACCACAAGCTCATCAGTACCATCGGCGTCGATGTCGGCAACCGCGGGACTACCAACATCACCCGCCCCGAGCTGCAGGGGCCAACCCGGCATTGCGCTCCCATCCTCGGAGAGGAGATAGAGAGCTCCCGTTTTACTCCCCACCGTCACCTCCACCACACCATCGCCATCCAAATCGTCCAGTACCGGCGAAGAAAGAGTTTTGTCCGTCAACGAAAGGGGCCATCCTTCCAAGGGCTCACCAATGCCTGGTGCGGGGAGCGAAAAGAGCCCCAGGCTTCCAGCTTCGCCGCTTATGGCGATGATCCAAGCGCCTTCAGGCCCCGAGGAGTAAACTGCAGACGGCCCGATCAGCTTTTGCCGGCTGTCGAACACGCCTAGCCGCTGGCCCAGGGAATTGTACACATGAACCATCTCAGCGCCGCCCACCGTGATCAGTATCTCGCCTTCTTCCGTGGTCACTATGTTGGGAGCCGTGAGTGGTCCAACAGCCACGTCAACAGGCCATCCATCTTGCTGCCAGGTTCGCGCAAACTCGAAAGTCATCTCCGGCCCGGCGGCGGAGATGTTTCTGATCTCGATGTGCGTTCGCCTGCCCCTATTGTCCCACGAGGAAGGCTTCGTCGCATCTCCGAAGCTCGTATTGTTTCCCTGGCGAAAGGGATCGTCCGGCCCCCCTCGCGGGTCCACCGGCTCGGTTCCTGCAGGCATTCCAGCTGTCTCCCAAGCCTGAATCCCTATGTTCTCGATGCCATCTGCTTCCTCAAGCGCAAGGCCCCAGTGCTTGATGAGGGTATCGGCCGAGGCATCGTATTCATTGTAATTGGGAAGCCCCACATTCCACGCACCCACCGAGTTATCCTGGTGCCAGATCAATAGTCCGGACCCGGGAAGGCCCGCATCATACTCCGAGGTGGTGGTGTCTCCCGTGGAGGTGGTGGGGCCGAGGATGATCCCTCCTACGGATTTCAGATAGACCGCGGGATCACCATCGGTATCGGTCTCTCTGTTTTCGACGAGGAAAAATTCATCATAGGTAATGGTGGCCTTGAAAACGGATGGGGCCATGGTGGTAGCCGATACCGAATAGGTCCCTTCCTGTACAAGCTCGAGAGGCTGCCCCCAACCAAGGCGGACCTTGCTGAAGGCACAAAGCGACGGTGGGAGCACTCCGGTGATTATCCTGCCCGTCTCGTCCTGGAATGGCACGCCATCCCCATTATCCATCAATGCCCAGTAACCAACCACATTGCTCCAGTAGTTGTAATCGTACAGGTCAAGGAGCCCAAGCTGATGGCCAAACTCATGGGCGAGCTCGGATTGTATGGAGGCGATCTCCTCTGAAGGGTCGAGATCCTGGCCCAATCCTTCAGGCATTACTATGCCGTCATCCACCGAATAGGCGCCCTCATCCACGGATATCGGTTCATCAGTGAATGCGGTGATCGACGGAATATATGCGGTGATGAGATCACATGGAGAGTCGCCTGCATAATCGTGCTGCCAATCGCCCCCTGCATGGAATACGATGAAACAGTCGTAATCACCCATACGGACTGATGAATCAGCATCAGCAGCCTTGATGGCGTCGGTGAAGAACTTCACTAGGCGTTCTTCCCTCTTGCCAAGATCACTCGGGTCCCGATAATAGCTATAATAGGCCATACGTTCAGGCATACGGTACGCACTGGTTGGTCTATCCGGAACAACACGATACTCGAGGTTCACCGCGCCGTATGATTGAACTTGGTAGTAGCGGTTGAGCGCCTCAAGCTGACGCTCGAAGTACTGCTTATTGTGGGGTGGAGCCCCGGGATCCCTGCCTTCGGTGTCCTCACCCGAGAGATCAAACGTCCCGTCGCCACTCACGCCACAGCCATCGGATTCCCTTGGAGGAGGGAAGTCGGCTCGAATCGCCAGTACGCGAAGCGGCGCGGCCGGTCCCCTGGCTTTTCGTGTGGCGAGTACGTTGCGCCGTGCCGGCCCAAGTGAGACATGTCTTCTTTGGAAAGTGGCTGCAATGCTGCGGCTCGGCTCTTGGCTGGGGCTGAGTCGGATGACATCCGCAGGGCTCATCCCAAGAACCAGCGATACCCATGCCGCCGCCCAAGCAAGTCTACCCGAATTCAACGCGGTGCCCCCATATGGTTCTGGGCTCTTCTTCCCCCAGTGATCCGAATCAGATTGTCACGGTCAAGGAGTACATCTGCGTATACGTGCTGCCAAGCTCCGAGGGAGGTGATATGAAGGCAAAATCGAACTGGAATTGGCTGTATCGGAGCCCTCCCCCAAACGTGGGGCCTTGGGGCACATTGGACGCCTCCCGGTCGTAGAAGTACCCGCCTCGGAGGAATACCCAGTACTCCTCATAGTTGTAGGTGTACTCAACCCCGACGCTTCGTTTGCTTTCTTGAAGCTCGGTGGCGAATCCGTCCCCTCCCCCTTTGTCACCAAACCAATCGAACCACCGCCAATTGACCATGACCTTGTTCAGTTCGGCTGAAAGGAGGAATCGCCCGATGGACGGACGGTTCAACAGATCGTACGCGAATCCCAGGCGAAGCAGTCGTGGCAAAGGATCGGCGTTGGATGCATCTAGATACGAGATGTCGGGACCCCA
The DNA here is from genome assembly GCA_030620115.1 of Candidatus Fermentibacterota bacterium. Taxonomy (GTDB): domain Bacteria; phylum JAFGKV01; class JAFGKV01; order JAFGKV01; family JAFGKV01; genus JAUXFG01. Next base: position 5,223 of record JAUXFG010000125.1, on the reverse strand, counting down.
GTTGGAGATACTTGCTCCAAAACTCAGACTCCGCGTATTGAAATCACTGAGAACTGGAACGCTTCGGAAACCGGGGATACTTCTGAAAGGAGTATGACTTCCCATTCTATACAGCCACCCAAGGTCAACCGCCCAGTCGGTGCCGACTCCATCATTGTCAGGATCAAGCTGGCTCCGGATGAATTTCAGACTCCCTCCCATGGCCATAGAGCGGGCGATCCGCGTACTGTATGTCAGACTAAACGCAAGGTCGTACACCTTGAACATCCCCATCTCATTGCCCTCATCATCGCGTCTCATTACATCTCCCACATGCAAGTAGTTGGCACCGAGGCCAAAGTGCCCCCAGCCGGGCACTTCATGGGTGAGCGCAAAGTACTCTAAATAGAGGTCGTCGAGATCGAATACCGGCATCCACGGCGAATGCATCAGAAAAAGCTGGCTCGGACAGCGAACTCCATCGCCCTGTGGGCATGTCAATGCCAAGCCGGCAGGATTGTAGAAGGCGGCCGTAGCATCATCCGCAACTGCGACAAAGCCCTGCCCCATGCCGTTCGCCCTGGCTCCCGGCGCCAGCGTCAGGAAAACCACCGCCGTGCCCACCTCGGCGGACACGGGAGCAGTCATGGCAATCCCCACCAACAGCACAAAACTCAACAATAACATCTTGATCATGATCTCTTTCCCTCCAGGCCACCATGTCAGGTGCCCAATATGCAATGGATGAAGTTCAGCAGGCAGTGCGCCGTGCTCATTTGTGAAGTACCCTCCGGTCACGAGCCAGTTCCTGATGGTGGAAGACTGGCGAGAAACTGTACCAGCGCACTGTCAATGCGACATCTTCCGGACTTCAATGACAACTCAGCCAAGTAGAGCGCATCAATGGCCTCGAGGATATGCTCCTTGGACCATTGTCTCGACCACGTCAATACTTCTCCCATTCTCCATCTGGGGACAATTTGTGCAAGTTCATCAGGACTCTTGGTGAGCGCGCTGTTGATTTCAGTCAGCAGACCGGTCAGCGCAGGAATGACACGATAGCTGTTCCGCGGCACCAGGAGAAGCAACTCCTCTATATGAAGCGCCCTGGGGATATCGAGAACTGCCACTGCTTCCAGGAACTCCTTGAGGGATGCGCCCTTGCCTCCGACAAGATCATCCACGATCTCTGACTTCACAACCCCGCCGGCACCTAGGTAAACCGAAAATTTGTCGAGTTCATTCTCGATATCCAGAAGACTCCTTCCCACCGCAGTGATCAGTTTCATACTTACACCGGGCTCCAGGCGAAGATCCCGTTTCTTCGCCCCACGGGAAATCCATGAAATGAGCTGTCGTTCACTGAGTGGATACACCCCGAAAGAGGCGAAATCCTTGATCAGTGCGCGGCCGGGTATTGCCCCCAAAGAAAACGCCGGGCTGGCATGAAACATAAGGCAACTCGTGCTGTCCTTCTGGTTCGCTGCATCGCGCAATTGCTCCGCTTCCTGCGAGAGAGCACGACCTTTCCTTGCTTTGGCCAGTAGTTTCTCTGCCTGGTGCACGATCACAAGACGCCTTTCCGCTACCATGGGGAGCGTAGTGAGCTCCTCTGCAAGGCAGGCAAATTCAACCTCACCGCCCAGGAATTCCACATAATCGAATGGTTTTACCTGCCCGCAAAGCTCCGACATCCGCTCGATCGATCTTCTGATCAGAAGCTCTTCGGGACCATAGAGAAAATAGGCAGGCCTAAGAAGGGGGTCCGGCTCCGCAAGCTCCCGCCAGAGGTCGGAGAAGTATCTTTTCTTTCCCGCCATCGTCACTCCTCGAAAAACAGCATCTGTTGCGCCATAATCGCGCACCTATTCTTGCGCGCACCCCAAGAAACGTTTGCTCCATGCAGGCGTCGCGCACAACTTGTCGGGCTATGATGATAGGTCAACTGCTTCTTTATCTGCTTTTGCTCCACGCCTTCTCTGGCTCGTCAGAAGAGGTGACGCTTGAGGTTTCCACGACGCCTCCCCGCGCCGAGGTCGTCATTGATGGGCGATCCGCAGGGCTCTCTCCACTGATCGTGTCAGGTCTTGAACCGGGCACGCATCATGTAGAAGTGATACCACCCTCCTCTCAGGGCTGGGGTATCCAGCCGGTAGATAGTACCGTGAATCTCACGGCAAGTCATACAAGACTCATTCTGTACCTCCCCGGAACGCTTCACATCACCTCAAACTCCCGCGGTGCGCTGGTCCTGGAAGGTGGACGACCCCTGGGATACACACCCCTCATGATCTCCAAAGCAGCTGGTGAAGCCCTCGAGCTGACCGTGGAATCCTCCGGCGCCATACCCTACCACTGGGAGTGGATGCCAACTGCGGGAAGTCGACAGGAGATCCACGTCAATCCTTTCGCTAAAAAACATCCGGCCGCGCATGCAGAGGATTCGCGATTGCCCACTGCCCTGTATGTCGGTGCCGCAGGTCTTGTTTGGGTTGTCTCTTCAATTATCTGCTCACACGAGGCGGACGTTGCCTATGACCGCTATCATGCTACTGCCGACACAAGCCGGATGAAGGACTATTACGACCGTGCCGTCCTATTGGATAAGTGCGCAGGGTTCTTCTGGGCTTCATTTCAGGTGACGGTGGTCGGCGCCCTTGCCTGGTGGATGCTCTCGTGATAAGCAAAGAATCTTACCCCCTTCTCGTGATGATCCTCCTGTTGTTCTCCTCTTGCAGCAATAGGGATCACGATAATCCGTTCGATCCCAAAAACCCCAGCACGGGCGGACAGCCCATCGAGCTCAAAGCCATTCCTGCTCCACTGTTCGTCACTCTCCATTGGGAAGTTCCAGTCATGGATGATCTGGAGCCTGCGAGACTTCTCATGAGGGTGATTGGTTCCTCCACTATAGTGGTGAGAGATGGTATTATGGGCGACGGCTCATGTCGTCATTACTGCGACCCGAGTGAGTCAGAGCAGGCATACTGGATCGAGACTCCGGTTCAGGGATGGTCGGGGCTACATCGCTCAGACACCAGCGTGGTCATATCATCCAGGGGAGAGTGCTGGGTGGCCAGCGGATATGATCGAGTTGGTCTATTCTCGCCGTACTCAATGTCATTTCTCCCCGCCATCTGCCTGGGAACCTTCCTCCTTGACACAGCCTCATCGGGCGATTCGCTCTGGGCTATCGGATCACCGGCCGGATATGTCCACTGTGTGATCAGAATGGACGGTGCACCCGTACTGATCGAGGAGATGTCAACAGGGCTATCTCTCTCGTCCTTCTCGCTCTCCAGAGATCACCGACTGCTGCTCGCCCATTCGGATGGACTTACGTGGCTGAATCCGGCAGAATATCGAACTTCTCCTTGGCAGGTGACGCTACCGGCCATGCCGATACTGGTCAGGCTGTCACCTGAAGGAGACGCGGCGTGGATATGGGACCGGGACGGCGAGCTGCTGTACGTGCCGGTGGATTCCCTGGCGCCTACCAGACAGTGGTCTATCGGTCCACTCTATGATATGGAGCCCAGCCATGGAGGATTCTGTTGGGCGGCCACCGCTTCAGGTGTGATACGGGTCAATAGGGAGGAGTCATCCATGCGCGAGGTGGAGATCCCGGCACGTATTGTTTCCGTCGTCGATTCGACAAGCTGCTGGGCCTCAGTGCCCGAGGAGCGCCATGTCGTTCTTGTCCACGCTGACGGAACCATGGGAGCTTGCTATGAAGGATTCTCGGCCAGCGCGCTGGACTACTCCAAGAAAGATGCAGTGCTCTGGGTGAGCACCATAGATGCGAGGCTGCTGAAATTCCTCAATGACGGCCGGGTGGCCGCCAACACATCTTTGGATGAAGCAGCCTGGACGCTGAATGCCCTGTGAGCCTCGCACTTGCCAGGTGCACATAACTCCTCAATCCCTCAATTCGCAATCAAGTATCCCCGTATTTCCCCATCCCCACCCAGATTCTTCGGTCACTCCGCTCCCTTGGAATGACACACGGTTCCACATCCTTCTGCGGGCCGACACTGTCATTCTGAGCGACTACAAGAAGCGAAGAATCTCGCTCTCCTTGAGCTTCTCAACCTTTGCGTACCTGGCCGGCATGTGAAACCAGAATTCCTTGCGAAAAGACTTCATCTTTTCTGCTCCTTTCCGACGAGGGATTAACCCGGACTTCTCACCAGCGTTCGTCGCGAAACGGTCCCGCGCCGACGCGGGACAAGGCCTGCGACCGAGGGTGGCCGAAGGCGTATCCTCTGCGATACGTCGAGGCCGGCGGACGAAGCATAACGAAGCAGGTGGTGCGAGATCAGACGTTGCAGTAGGAGGTTGGTGAGAAGTCCGGGTTAGGTCACTCGATCTTGACAATCGGTCAATGCCCGCATAACTGCCTCTGCTTCTGCATCTACTATCGGTAGCATATGCCCAGGGACTTTCACTTCCCTGCTCGTCGTTTCCGCAACTCCCGCCTCATGGCGATATCATGTCGTCTGGTGAGAATCAACGACGGCCACTGGAAAGGGACACGGGCATTCCTTATCCGTGAGAGGAAAGGGCGACATGAACATATCGGAATGGATAGAAACACTGCCTCCGGCAGCCATTGCCTTGGCACTCGGCGTCATTATTCTATGGCTTCTGCTGCTTCAGATCTTGGTGCTCGTCCAGCATAGACGACAACGACGACTCCTCAAGGGCAAGACCGGCGCGGATCTCGAGCAATTGATCCTCTCACATAGTGATCAGCTCAACAAGCTCAGAGTGCAAGGAGATGCGGGGAGTTCGAGGATCGGTGACCTCGACGAGAGAATCCATAAAACCCTCTCGCGCTTTCACCTGGTTCGGTTCAGTCCCTTTGGCGGAAGCGGCTCAATTCAGAGTTTCTCCTTGGCGCTCCTGGACAGCAGAGGACGAGGGGTGGTGATCTCCAGCCTCCAGACGCAGGACGGCAATGCCAGCATCTATGGCAAGCCAATCAAAGACCGCGCATCTACATTCCGCCTCTCGCCCGAGGAAGAAGAGGCGATCCGCAAAGCCATGAGCAGTTCCTGATTCTGCCTAGCCCGGACTTCTCACCGGCTTTCGAAGCGAAGCTGCCGAGATGGTTCTGAATGCGAGGCTTGCGACTGAGGACCCCGGCTCTGTCAGGGCGTAGCCTGGCTCCGCCGTGGCGAAGCCCGAAGGCGTATCCTCTGTCCCGCGGCCGACGCGGGATCGAGGAGGCTGCTTGTCACG
>JAUXFG010000094.1 GCA_030620115.1 Candidatus Fermentibacterota bacterium | reverse complement strand
TTCCTAAGACCGCTTGGCCTCCGACTTTTCCCTGCGCCACTTCCCTGCGCCACTGAGCTGCGCTATCAGGCGTCTTGGCGCGACAACGAACTGGCGACTCGGAATATGTGGGTTACTGAACATTTTCGTAACTTCTCAATAACTCCGTGCGATGGCAAGGTGAGGCAGGGTGTATAGTGGAGTGGGTTATGGAGGGGCTTTGGCTACGAGCTGAGGCAAGGGAGGGATCTGGTTTTTCAAAGAGACTCGATCGAGCAGGTAGTCCCAGAAGGCGATTCCCAGTTTCTTGGCAGTCTTTTTGAGGCTTGCGAAGGTATCCCGGGATCGTCGTCCTTCATCGCTCCGAGTGCTGCCGCTGATTCTTCGTTTGATGACGTATTCTCTGATATCGCGTTCGCTGAGATTGTTATGAAGGGGGATGTCAGGTCGTTCCAGGACCAGGAGTAGTTCATCCTTGTTCTTATGGAGCCTGTTGAGTGCCAGATTGAGTGTCTGGAACTCGGTCTTTGTCAGGAAGATCTCATCGAAGCGTTTGCTGATCTCGTGTTTTCTGCCTTCCGTAGGTTCTTGCTTGTATGCTTTTAGATCTTTGTAGAGCTGCCAGATCTGTTCGCGTGCCCAATCCACGGCTTTGGCGTGAACGTCAGTAAGGGGGAGGATACGCTGCAAGGTGCGCTCGGCATGGATCCAGCACAGCGCATGAAGGAACACATCGAATTGGCCCGCATCATCACTCACGATAACCAGTTCCGGCGGGAAGCCGTGGTGGACAAGACTGCCAATCAATGCCCCTTCGGTGGCGATACGGATATGCCGTTGTTGGATCACTCGCAAAGCAGTGAGATGGTTCTGCCACTGAGAGGAGTCGGCTAAGATCTTCTCCCCCTGGCTCAAAAGCTCTCGTGGGCTTTGGGGCAGTTTTTGGACCTTCATGTACTCAAGTGCGTGGTCGTTGATCACGTAGTCGGTGTGATGGCCGCGCAATATCTCCAGGAAGTTGATGCGGCTTTTGGAATCGGTGCTTTTGAAGTAAGCGAACCGTTCGTTGCCCACATGGGTACAGTAGCCGTTTTTGCCGGCGTGGCGGGCGCCGGTATCGTCAACGTTCAGGTAGCCCGCGGAGGCAAGACCTGCCGGAAGCAGGGCGTTCTTTTCGTCGTGGAAGCTGTTGTTTTCTTCCGAGATGATCAGGCTCAACTCGCCTTTGGAGATGTCGAAACCCCATTCTGTAAGCTGCTGTAGGATCAGGGGCTGGGTCACCCGTTGGTGGTGGTATTGGTAAAGGATGTAGGTTCTCAGAGTGGGATCAAAGTGGGTGCCCTGGACCTCTTCGGGAAGGCCAGCTGTCAGATAAATGCCATCCGTGGTAAGGTAGCGTGCTCGACGATACCGGATGTTGTGCTGAGAGATCCTCAGGCCCTGGACAAGGTAATCCTGGTAGCCCAGGAACCTCGAGCCTGGAGGTATATCTTCGGGCTTGAGGACCTTGGTCTCATGGATGGTGAGCTGCTTCTTGCGCTTCTTCGATCCGGGGCGTTTTCCGCTCGATGATGAATCCGAACCCCCTGATGTGCTCCCAGATGCATCGTCATCCTTATGTTTTCCCTTTTCCAGAACGCTTGGCCTAATCTTGGGGCGCTTTGGGAGCTTCTTCACGCGGGCTAGTTCCTCTTCCAAGACACGGATACGTTCATTAAGCTGTCCAATGATGACCAGGAGAGCCTAAACGGTAGGCGACTGTTCCTCTGGGGTTATGAAGGGAAAGGAAGGCGCCTGTTTTGTAGAACGATCGTTTTCTGTGTTCGTCATCGGGAACTAGTTCTCTGCATCTGACAGAAGGGTCCGGAAATGCCGAGTCAGTGGATAGAGATAGACCGATTTGATAGGTACAGTTACGTCGTGATTGTGACCATTGCGGGTTCGACCGGTGGTTTCACCCACCAAGATCCAGTTCGCTGCCTGGTAGCACGTCCCCGCAAACCGGCTCTTCTCAACAAAGGTTTCTAAGAGTACCACGGGATGTCCATATGCGACCTCCCAGTCTCTCCTGATGCGGCGCGCAACCTGACCCAGGACATGGCTGGCGAGGTGGGGAACACGGACCCAAGGAAGCAGCAAGAAGCGCATGTTATTCGCTATCAAAGGCAATTCACGCTCACGTGCCTGTGGATCCCAACCAATGAAAATATCACGGCTTGCCACCCTCCAGGCCGCTGCTCCGAACAGCAGACACCCCAAAGGACGAGCATGGCAATCAAAGACCAGATACTTGACGTTCTCCCCCACCGGTCCCCGGTAGCTCAGGTAATGATGTGCGTGCAGTAGTCCTCGGAAAAGGCGGGCCTGTGTCTTATCTTCCACAGGCGCCACCTGGATCGGACGCAGCTCGCATAGAGGATCCCGAATCGGTGTTTCGTCCACCGAGATGGAGACAGGAGAGCGGTGACGAAGAGTGTTATTAGCAGAACAAATAGGTGGAGGAAGTGCGATCAGACCTCTCGCGTCCAGCTTGCGCAACAGTGCCCGCGCAGCCATGTCCTTGATTCGACCATTATTCGCCAACCAACCCCAATTCCTACACAACTCTTGCGAAAGCCGTGTCCTACGCCAATCAGGATTTGACGCTATGAGATCCCGGATATGGTTGACGTCTCGGTCAGTGATCAGACGTCCCTGGATTATCATTTCTCGTTCCATGAACGGGAAAATAACACAGGGATGTGCCCGAGTCCAGTCTAAAAATCAGTCCCCGCACGGGGTTATTGAGAAGTTACACATTTTCGTAGGCTCTGAATAACTCCGCGCAGCATGGGAAAAATCCCCCTTGATCCCCCTTTTCAAAGGGGGAGAAGGTCGGATGCACGGACCTATTGAGAAATTACTCGTTTTCTATGTAGACCGTGAGACTGTCATCAGGAAGGCTCCACAGATCCTGGCCGGTACTTACCGTGATCTTTTTCATACGGATCAGGACGCTCCCCGGCTCTCGGCTTTCCAGAAGCAGATTGAACAACGCTCCCAACTGTGGCGATTCCGTGAGAGGTCCATCTGAAACCAGACGAATCTGTAATCCACCGTGAGGAGAGTGTGCGTAGGTGAGTGAAACAGGTTCCGGAACCGAGGGATCGGTTTCTACTGAAAGGAGCGCAGCCGCAGAGGATGTTGGCTCAAGCAGGAGATGAACACCCTGTATATGCTGATCTCCCTCGTACCACAGCGTGGCCATGGCGGTATGTTTGATCCCCAAGATCTGAATAACCGGCGGACGCGGAACAATCCTCATGCTCGTACTTGGCGGCGCAACCTTGGTTTGCCCAGGAGGCGCCGCATCTTCTTCCTCTGAAGGGCGAGGTGATTCCGTTTGCCTTTCGAAGGCCTGCTCACGGCCACTCTCGACCACAGCACGTTCCTTCTGGCTCTCTCGCTTTATCTGCCTCGATAGGTCTGGAGTTGGTGCATGCCCCTGCTGTGGATTCTGGAACGGGGATGCCCACGACCATCCCTGGGCGCTACCCTCGCATGTGGAGACGCATATGCTATCGCGCCCGGCAATCACCATCAAGGACCCGGCTGGTGTGCGAAACAACCGACCAAATCGCCCGTCCGGGAGCCAGAAGCCTTGGTCGGGGCCCAAGAGGTACAATGTGCGGTCTATTCCGATTAGTGCCAGGCCATCGGATCCCACTGCACCAAACAGACAGATCCGTTCATTTGTGGCAAGCGTATCAGCAGAGACAATGGCAGCTTGTGGGGATTGATTCGTGGTCTCGGCAGGGGAGGTTTCTCCCGACGAGAAGAGCAAGAAGCCAGTCAACACGATGAGAGGGATGCGGGTGCGGCACGCCGAACAGCGGATTCGCGACGAAGCTCCCGATGAGGCTCCCGACGAAGTTCTTGGGAGGCGGGAAGGAGGAGGGCACGGCATGCCGTGCCCCTACGACCTCGTATGGGTCAGGAACTGTGGATCGAGAGATGCGGGGCTCATGCTTACTCCCAGGATGCGGCGCCTTCATCGATGTGGCCATGGCCTGAGGGGCAACTCACTTTGTAGGTTGAGTCAGTCGCCGCAATGATGTATGGTTCCTTTGACTTGGGACACATCAGACGATCGATGTTCTTCAAGTACGGCGTGAGATCGCTGTTCCTGTTCTCAGTATAGCGCCCATGCTTTGCATAGTGCATCTCCTCAGCGGTGGCGATATTTGCCAGTCTCATCCTACATGACTGGACTTCCGCATCGTCCCGCACGCCACGGAAACGAGGGATAGCGACGGCCACGAGGAGACTGAGGACTACGATCACGAACATCATCTCGAGGAGTGTGAAACCCTTGTTTCGGGTCATGATTTTCCTCCTGCCATGGGCAGACAATGCCTTCGATACCGACTCACGCTTCCATCTCCCCTTTGGAATGCTGAAAGGGCGAGAGGGAAGCGAGCAACGTACCGCGATTTGACGGAAATCGCGACAAAACTCCTGATGAAGTTTTGGGTGGATGAGGAGGGGGAAACGTCGAACATCGAACATTCAACATCGAATTGGGGAAATGGGGAGCTGTTGGAGGGGGGGAAGGATTTGGGGGATTCGACAAGGCTCCCGACGAAGTTTGGGAGATGGGATTGGGGAAGCGGGCAGCGTACAGCATGCAGAGGATGGAGGGGCCTCCTCGGGATGGCACGGAGGGAAAATCGCAGGCAGGGGAGAATCACAGGCAGGGACGCCTGCGCCACTGACCTGCGCCACTGATGCCGTGACCACGAGAGGCGCGTGGTGGAATATCTGGGAAGTTCGGGACGAAGTTCGAGATGAAGTTTGGGGAGGGAAGAGATGGGGGAAGTTCGAGACAAGGTTCGAGACGAAGTTTGGGGGGGATGAGAGGTGCGCATTGGGGAACCCCTATACTGCTTCCCAGACCAAACGGTCAAAACCTAATGCGACCACGATGTAGCTATGCAAGCGCAGCTCATTTCCGTATTTGACCTCCAGGGCTTGCCGATAGCCGCGAAGATTGGCCTTCGACTCCGCCAACTTCTTCTGGATGGGGGCCAAGGCTTTCAGCTCCTCTCGACCCATCTGCTTCACCTCTGCCCCACTTAGCCCCAAATCCTTCAGCCCGATGTATTTGAATTCCATCAGTATGTCCAGCAAAGGATATCGTCGCATGTCAGGCCGCAATATCATTGTCAAATCGGCATACCCGCGCTCCAACTCGGTCTCAGAATCCATGATGTAGAAGGTGTCATTGAAGAGCAGGGTCAAAAAGGCAGTCTTCACCGTCAGCTCATTTGTCCACCGGTAGTCCCGATTGTCAAACACCTTGAAGTAGCGTTCCTCTATGAAATCGCACAGAGGCTGCATATCACCCGTGCTGAACAAGGCCTCGCCCACTCGCAAAGCCTCATTCTTGTCCCCAAGGTCAGGCAGCAACATCTCTTGAATGCGCTCAACATACAGCTTGCGCACCACAAGATTGGGTATCTTCAAGATCAGCTTCCCCAATTCCGTATCGCCGCCAAAGGTCAACACTCCGAAGTAGTAGAGTAATGAGATCATAAACGTGTCGTCCTTGGAGGCATCCAGCATATCCTCAACCCCAAATCGATCTGCCAATTGCGCAATGCGCAAAGAGGTCTCCTCATCTATCGCATCGAGAATGATCCGTTCTCCGCCAGGCAGCCTGGAGATGTACGTGATCTTATCGCGATCCATTGCCAAATTGCTGTCCAGCAAATTGCGAGGATATTGACAGCGCCTTTGAAGATGCTCCAGGAAATAAAGGACCAACGTCGGATTGTACACATAACCGGCTGCGTCGTATCCAAAACAATAGCCATTGTAGAAGATCCGCATCATGGCCAATGCCTCGGTTGCCTTTTCCAGAGGCATATCACACGCTCCGACGATCTGGTTCAGAGTTTCTTCTATCTCCGATTCCCAGAAACCACAGATATCATTGAATTCGGGATCCAGGTAGATATTCTTGGCTATATTGTACCCACTGGTGACGTCACTCAGCACCACTGGCGAGACTCCGGTAATGAATACCCGGTCCAATCCGAGCCCTGCACTGGCCGACTTTATCGCCTTGAACAGGGCTTTGAGGACTCCTTCCCCATACAGCAAGGTCTCATAACGCTGTCTGCTCACCGATCCACTCCCCATCATGACTTCATTGCCAAAGTTGTCGTACTCATCGATCAACAGGTAGAGCTGGTAGGGGGTTTGCTGGATAGCAGCCAAGACAGATTGAAATGACCGCAAGGCATTCGTTTCGTTGATTTCGATGTCGTATTCCAGGAGGTTGTGATAGTGAGCGATGAACTGCTCAATGCAGCCGTTGATGTGATCGTTCAGCGCCTGTTGGATCTCGTGGGCATCCCCAAGTGAACTGACCGCAGAGAAATCGAGCTTGAGCACGAAATACTGATTGTGCCGACTCGTGGGGTTCCGGCCAATGGATAGATGCCCAAACAGGGTGTTGAACCCGTCAGCTTTCGCGACATCGTAGTAGTTCTCTAACATCGAGAGCAAGAGGCTTTTGCCGAAACGGCGAGGCCGCACGAGAAGCAGATGCTTCCCTGCTTCTTCGATCAGGCGAATCCGGTCCGTGCGGTCGACGTAGAAATAGCCCTCCGTGATGATATGATAGAAATCACAGATGCCGTAGGGGAATTTCATCTCGATCCTCGTTTCGTCGACATCAGATAGTCATGTGAGCTCTGGTGCGCATTTGAGAGAGGCCAACGAAGCTTTGGGGGGAGCTGATGGGGGAAGTTCGGGACCCGCCTTCGTCGGATGACTTCGGCGTGGCAAGCGAAGTTCGAGATGAAGTTGGGGGAAGCTTGGGAAAAGGCATGGGGGAACTCCCTTGCAAGATCCCTGGGATGGTACGCCACTAGCCGACTCTTGCGGTTCGGACAAGGTCGAACAATGGAAGATACATGGCGAAGGCCACGATTGTTACTAGGACTGCAACTACCGAGATTATGACCGGCTCCAGCAACGAAGTCAATGCTTGCATGCCGATCTCCACTTCACTCTCGTAGAACTCAGCGGCTTGCAGCAGCAAGGTGCCGAGACTCCCAGTTCTCTCCCCTGTTTCCACGGTCTCCACAACAAACGGATCAATATGGGAAAGGCCGGACAGCAGTTCCGACATGCTTCCGCCACTGGCAAGGGAGACCCTGATACTCAAGATCTGCCCGCGTATCTCTGGGTTATGGATGATCCCCGCAGAAAGCTCGAGCGCATGCAGCAATTGGACATTGCATGAGACAAGTGTGCCCAATGACCTCGTGAATTCCGCCATGGCAACATTCTGTTCTACTCTGCCCCAAACGGGAAGCCGAAGCACAAGTTGACTACGGATCTGGTTCCAACGCTCTCGCCCATGTTTCCATATTCTCGCAATCAGGAAGACCAGGAGTGGGAGAAGAAGGAGTACGGGCCAGAATGAGCTGACGAATACGCCGAACTGCATGACAAGTCGGGTGATGGCCGGCAAGGATTGCTCCGCCTCCTCGAATACCTCGGCAAAGGTTGGTACTACGTAGACACTGAACAACACCACCGCAACAGCCACTGCTAAAAACACAAACATCGGATAGATGAGCGCGCCCCTGACTCGCCTTCTCAGTCGATCCTCAGCCATCATATTCGCTGCGGCCAAGCGGAGCAGATCGGGCAACATCCCGGCTGTCTCACCTGCCTTGGTGACGGCAGGCAAAAGCGGCCCGAATTCCGCCGTTCGGTTGCGGAATGCCTCGGAGAGATCCATGCCCGCCGCCACTTCCTCGCTGACGTTTCTTAGCCCCGAACGGAAGCTCCCCGAACGTTGCTGGCGGTGGAGGACTCGAAGGGCGGCGACCACTGATATGTCCGCAGAGAGCAAGGAGGCGAGCTGCCGCACAGCGAGGGATAGCTCGCGAGCAGAAAATCGCCTCTTGAGTGAGAACCACCTGGCGGGGGAAAGGGCAATGTATGCCAGTGAAGTAACCGCCAATCCCCGCCCCTGCAGTCCATTCCTTGCGTGTTCCTTTGTGGCTGCTCTGACAACCCCCCGGGAAACCGCCCCCCCGATCTTCCTGGCGGTGTAGATATAGATGCCCATTGTTAGAGCTCGAATTGGGGGATGGGGATTCCCCTCACGCAAAGGCGCAAAGGACGCAAAGCAGAGAGGATGAACGAGATTGCCGCGTCGCACTGCTCCTCGCAATGACTTAGGAGAGAGGGGATGGGATTGGGGAAGCGGGCAGTATTCAGCATGCAGCGTGCAGATGATAGAGGAAGGATGCAGGAGAGATTCTTCGCTCCATACGGTCGCTCAGAATGACAGGGATCGTGGGGAGATGAGCTGGTGAGGGGAGAATGTCGGATTCGACAAAGCTCCCGATCCCGCCGTCGGCGGGACTCCCGATGATGTTTTTGGGAAGAAGATGGGGGAAGTTCGGGACCCGCCTTCGTCGGATGACTTCCGTCTTCTCCTGGCGGATGCGCCGTGACCAGTCGGCGTGGCAAGCGAAGTTTTTGGGGGGGAAGGTGATGAGCGGATGGTTCTCGAGATCGCAGGCAGGGACGCCTGCGCCACTGACCTGCGCCACCGAATTGCGCTATCAGGCGTATGATGTGACAACCGTGCGAGACGCGTGGTGACATATCCGGGTTAGCTGCCCATTATCCTAAGATATTCCTGAGGCGAAGTGATGCCTGTGGAAACAAGGTCCCATCCCGCCTCCTCCAACACGCTGAATCCGTTCGTCGTCATCCATGTTCGTATCTCCGAGGCCGTGGGTTTGGAGACAAGGATTTCCCGCAATGAATCATCAACCACCAAGCACTCAAATACTCCGCGCCTTCCTCGATATCCCGTGCTGGCGCACTGATCACATCCCGCGGCTTCATGCCATGTGTCACCCACTATCGATGGGATGTGAGCGTCGTTGGGCTGACGCCAATGCTCGAGACGACAGTGAGGACACAATTTCCTGACCAGTCGCTGTCCCAATACGAGATCAAGACATGAGGCCAGCAGATATGCTTCAACGCCGATGTCCACGAGACGCGCCAGGGCGCTGGCGCTGTCATTGGTATGGAGAGTGCTGAACACAAGATGCCCCGTGAGAGCGGCGCGCAATGCTATTTCGGCGGTTTCCTTGTCTCTTATCTCCCCCACCATGATGATATCTGGATCCTGACGCAGCGCGTGCCGCAATGCCGTACCAAACTTGAACCCGATCTCTTCCTGCACCTGCGTTTGATTGATCCCGTCTATCGCATACTCAATTGGATCTTCAATGGTCATGATATTGAGATCTGGGCTGTTCCGCGTCGCAAGCGCGGAGTATAGAGTCGTGGTTTTCCCACTTCCTGTGGGGCCTGTGACCAACACCATGCCTCGGGGCAACCGTGAGGCGTGGAGGAATCTCCCAAGCACCTCATCGGGCATGCCCAAACTCGCCGGGTCAAGAAGCACTGGATCACGATCCAGCAAGCGCAAGACCACCTTCTCGCCATGGAGTGTGGGAAACGTCGAGACACGGAGGTCAATTGCCCGATTCGGCAGTGATACCGTCAGCCGTCCATCCTGAGGAAGCCGGCGTTCAGCCAGGTTAAGACGGGCCAGTATCTTGATTCGGCCCACCACGGGACCGGCCAACCCCTGCGGTAGAGTTGCACGCGTCACAAGAAGGCCATCCAAACGAAAACGAACACGCAACCCGGAGAGACACGGCTCCAGATGGATGTCGCTTGCTCTGAGGCCGATCGCTTCCGCGAACATCTCATCCACCATTCGGACAACCGGCTTATCTCGTGCGGCCCGCTCCGTTTCGTCCGTCTCATCACTGATGGCTGGCCCCACCACCGCATGGCGCTGCCACGCAGGGGATGTCAGCACCCCTTCTGCGTATGTTCTTGCCGCGTGCCATCCAAGCCTTTCCGGGGAAACAGGGATTGCCACCACCGGCTTGCCTATGTACCGCTGTGCGTCCTGGAGGGCATTCCACGTATCTGGATGGTCGGTAGCGAGATACACGGCGTCATCCACATATGCCAGGGGAATGCATCGAAGTCGAGCAGCTACATCCTCAGGAACGAGGGCTCGCCGATCTTCAATAGAGAGTTTCTTGACCATATCTTTCCAAAAAGATCATCTCATCAAGAGAAACGATAGCAACCGGGAACCCCAGATTAGACTCCCTTCCGGAAACGGCCACCCCGAAGAAGACCACCGATCTCCCGATAGCCTCCGGCAAGGCGAGATCAAGTACTCTGTCCACATCGCTCACCACAGCAATGGAGGCGTCACAGCCGGCAGGCATTCGTGCGCAAGGATCGACTTCTTGGCCCCAAAAATCAAGAATCCGGGAAGCAGACCCTGATTCCTCGGATACGGCGAAACACTGGGTCAGATCCCGCCGAATCTTGATCAGCGACAGAACTTGGCACGGTATCTGCATGGTCTCGGGCTTCACGAACCGGACAAAGCTGTGAAGACCCAAAACCCCGCCAACGATCAGCATACCAGCCACGGGCAAGACCATGGCGATCTCAAGAAGCGTATAGCCTCTGCGATTCAACCGGCGGTGATCACTGCCGAGGAAGCGCGATGTGTAGGCGTTCATGGGTTCAGAGTTCCCAACTTGGATCCGCTTCGCTATCCGCCTGCCGACAGGCAGGCGCAATTGGGGTAATGGGGTAATGGATATCGGAGAAATCCCCCTTAATCCCCCTTTGCAAAGGGGGAGGAGGTCGGATGCCCGGTCAACGATGCTCACTGTGTGGACACTCGGAGAACCAATTTACCCGGTTGGTTCAGATTCTCACGGATGAGTCTGGAGCCCTGGACCGAGAGATCATGTTGTTCGAATCGTAATACCACCACCAATAACGCCAGATCCATTCGATCCTCGATAGTGAGTTCGGAAGGCAGCATCGGGCTCTCCATGCTCCAGCTCAACGACCATGGGTGATCTCCAAATTGTATCTCGCTTCTCCCCTGGCCATCATGTAGATCGAGATGCTCCAGCGCATCAAGAGCCATGCTCAAGAGAACAGTGCCTTCGAGCCTGAGCTTCTGTTGCTCCGCCTCGCGAGCCCATCGAGTCGTGGTGAGGGCGACAGGGAGAAGGAGCAATGTGCCGATTACCGTGGCCACCGATACTTCGATGAGAGTCATTCCTCGATAGTTCATCTTCTGCCAAGAAATGGACCAGACGATATGGAACACATGATTTATCTGGCAGAGCCCCACGTACCAGTGGCTCCCGCCTCTGCGAGAAACCGGTCCGAATGGCCCAATCCCATATCATCAAAGCCTGAGATATCGCCCACTATGCAAGGCTCCGACAATCCAGTGACAAGGAGCGGAGAAATACAGACATCCTGAGCTCGATGATGGATTTTACCTTGAATTGTATTGCTGAGCCGCTGCGCAACGACGGCGCCGCGTACCAATCCCTCCAATGAGACGGAGTTTCCGCTCCACACAGCGCCATCCACCTGGGCATCAGCATCGATATGGCATTCCCCTGTAAGCGTGATCACCGATCCTCGAATCCATGCGGTTCCGGCTATATCCATATCTCCAGCCGCGGCAAGCACGGCTCCGGGCCCTGCCATTGCCAGCCCGTCCACCAGACAATCTCTTCCGGAGATCAATTGCCCGGATAGGCGAGCCTGATCAGTCAACACACATCCATCATCGCCATAGAGAATGCACTGCCCAACCCGCGCCCGGTCAACAATGCTTACCATGCCGGATGCCACGACTATACACGGATTCTCGATCCGGGTTTGCCCGCCGATCTGCACGTCATCATAACAGATGAGGAGCCGGGGCAATGAGCATGACCAGCTCCCGTCGCCAACCCGAGAACCCAAGACAACGGGGCCGTAGGCGATGACGGCGCCGGCTCCGAGCAATGTATCGTCCATCTCGGCTTCCACCCGGATCATGCCGAACACTTCTCGGATGCTATCCGGCGGCTGCTCAAGGATCCCCCTTAGCTCTCCAAATACCTCCTCCACTCGATTGATCGCTCGATGTGGGGCACCTTCGGGCATAGGAATCCATTCTCCCGTGAAAACCCCGCCCTGCAGGACAGGTTGCTCTTTCGAACGTACCGCGCCAATCACCTGGCCACCGGCGCCGATTATCACATCACCTTCTGAGACTGTCAGGGCGGCATCCAGCGGTTCGGCACTCAGCGATCCAAGAAGCCGCCCACGCCTAAGTGTACCACGGCCACGCCTGGCGTAGGCGTGCACGCCATACCAGAAGCCATGTCGCCGGAGACTCACCGTGACTCTGCTCTCCTCATCCCACGGCAATACTTCGTTGAAGAGCGCTTCTCCGTTAGACTCCTGCCACGCTCCGGAAGCCACTGCCGCTTCACCCATTGACAGGCCCGACAGGACTGCATTCTCCATGGCAAGATCATTCATCAGGGAGCCGGTCTGTATGGAACTCGTACCCAGACCAAGGACAAAGGCAATTGTCACCATGGCCATAAACGCACCGATGATAACAATAAGCAGAAGGACCGCCGCCCCTCGTGCTCGATTGGCCTTCATGAGCTGCGTTCTATCCAGCACAGCACATCTTTGGTCATGATCTCAATGCCACTCTCAGTCACCGCCACTATCCGGCCTGTGATCAGGGAATCCCCTAAACTCACCAACTGGGAGAGACCTTCGGCATCCACGATCAATGCCGCACGTTTGCCCTCGCGATGAAGCGTGCCCAGGAACGTGTATTCACGAAACAGCTCACATCCGGTTTCATGAGTAGGTTGAGGCACAGAATTCGTCAGAGTTCCCCAGAATGGATCGATTTGAGAGAACGAATCAGGCATCTCAGCAGGCAAGAACAGCGCCGATCTGACCATACTGGTCTCGCTGACTTCTTCCATGATGCCTTCGGGCATTACGGTGAGAGGGTCCTCTCCAGGGGTGCCGCCTGAGCCCGCAAGCTGGGAGATGATATGGCCCCAGATTGCCACGAGCGCCAAGACACAGGCAGCCACACCAAAGATGCCTTTGGCTCCGCCTATCCTAGCGAATCGCGAGTTCATTATCGCGCGGAACCCTTCTGGCGAAGTGAGATCGTTCCTTCAATGAGACCCCTCGCATGTGCTCGTCGCAATGAAAGAGTATGAACCTCATACGATTTGACAGACTCCAGATTCCTCATGAGGCGATAGAGATCCCGATATCTGCCAGTTGTTCTCACCACCATCTCGGCCCCATCAGCCGGCAGATGCAATGACTCCACCGCAAGTCCACATCCAGTGATGAGCTTTCCCATCTCGCCCGCTGTCCAGATGGTAGCCGACTCGCGCGGTTCATTCTTTCTCATGGCGTGGGGCACCCTCTCGTCGACACTCCGCGTCAAAGCAGTGTCGGAGGAAGACAGGCCAGACCAGCCCCAATAGCATCCGGCGGCGGCACTGAGCAAGGCCACAAGATAAACCACGATCCCCGGCTGTCTTGAACTGCTGCGCTTATTCATGCTGTCCCATCGCTTCGAGATGAATATCGCAATCATACTCTGTTATATCCGAGCCTCGCTTTCGATGGGCTCGGATCTTCTTGACAATACCATTCTGAAAGAGACCGGCATGCAGGAACGAGTCCACATAGCTCGACGCGCCATCTTCGTTGTTGCTCCTGGCAGTCACGTCAACGATAAGGGCTCCCGGAGCTCTCTTTGCCTGAACGGAGAGGAGCCTCACACCATCAGGTTTTCTCGACGGTAGCTGCCAGAGGAGTTGCGGCCAATTGATTGATTCTCCGCGTCTGCTCGATCTTTCCCCTTTAGCTGCCATATGATGGATCTTATGTATTGAAGGAACGTCTTTGCCGGGAAGCAATTCCGTGTTCCTGGCTCTATCACCAACCACGAAACCTGCTGCCCCGAGGATTACCAGCCCTACCGGGATTGCCCACCCACGAAGCAACGATGTACGCCCCTGTCCACTTCCTTTCCGAAGGACGATGAAGGGGTCTCTCTCCCCCGCCAGAACCCACCCCAACGCCATGGCAATACTCAATGAATATCGCCATGGCTCTTCGATCTCCAACGTCATCCCCGCAAGTTCACCAGGATTGAGAAGCTCTGCCTCGATGTGTCCGGCACTCAGCCCCGAGAGAACAGGAGAAGGATCTTGAAGCCCCGCACCGCAAAGGAGAACCAGGGGTGGCTCTCCGCACCATCGCACCAGCTCTCGAGCAAGATTGGCCGGGCTTCGCGGCGTTGCTCGGCAACTACAGAATACCGCACGCCCATTCTTCAATCCAAGCACAAACAGACGCTCAGGCGCCCAGTCAAGCACCACCACCGGATCGCCTCTCAGCACTACTGGATGCGTTGCGACCAAATGCCGCAGTGCGAGCCCGCAGACATCATGGACGCACATCTCCGCCCTCAACCCAGGGATGGCTGCCACCGCATTCTCTCCACCCTCCGGTTCTCCGAGCACAGTGATCCCTTCACCACGTGAAGACGCAACTACTGCATTGGAATCCTCCACAGACAGATCCTGCTCGCCAATCCGAATCTGAATATGAGGTGACCATAGCGGGAGCACAGCCGCACATTGGTCGTCCGGTTGCAGATCGGGGGACCATATGCCCACACGTACCACCTCGATCTTCCGCATTCTCCTTCGAACGAGGGCGAAATGCGGGGGATCTACTGTAGTATCAATCCCAAGGGAACAACAACCAAGTCTCAGCACTCTCGCTTATCCTTCCAGACAATTTGCCATGATAAGAGCACTACGGCGGAGGATAGTGATTGTCAGAAACAAGCTGGCAAAGAATCTTTCTTTGACGACTTAATTTGGCTATCAATCGGTAACATCTCAATGAGTGCACAAGGTGTCTGGAAAATCCCCCTCAATCCCCCTTTGCAAAAGGGGGAGGAGGCCGGATACCCAGACTTGT
>JAUXFG010000134.1 GCA_030620115.1 Candidatus Fermentibacterota bacterium | reverse complement strand
GTGACCTCCTCTCCTGCGAGGGGGATAGCCTCGCGGTTCTTGAGGGCTCCGGTGCGGCGGTGCTTGATCAGCTCCTGGGCCTACTCAGGAGCAAAGATACCTACACTGGCGGCGATCATTCCAGGAAGGTGGCCAGTCTCTCCAGGAGACTTGCCGCCTATTTTGCCGACATCGAAGGACACAAGAGGAAGTGGATAAAGCAGGTGGAGCTCGCCGCGCTTCTCCACGACGTGGGCAAGCTCATGGTCCCGTGGAGTCTATTGAACAGGGTTCGGCCACTGACGCCTCGAGATCTGGCTCAACTCCGCCGCCACGCTCTCACCGGGGAGGAGATGCTGCGGAGCATTGGATTGACGAATCTAGCCGTGGTTGCCGGTGAACACCATGAGCGGCCGGATGGAATGGGATACCCCCGCGGCAAGAAAGGGACAACCTTCGAAGCCTCTATTGTGGCCGTTGCCGATGCATATGAGGCCATGACCTCGCTTTCCAGAATATACAAGCAACCGCGCAAGCGCCAGGAGGCGTTGGATGAGGTGAGAGCTGGAGCAGGCACTCAGTTCGATCCCAGAATCGCCGATGCTTTAGAGAAGATTCTTCTCCAAAAAACGAATCATGGGTTCTCTTGAAGCGCGCGGGCTATATGCTATGTCAAGGTCCCATGCTGACGATGCCTCGGGGCCGCCGTGGTCCCGATACCTGTTTTCAGGACACAACCTTCACATTCCCCTCTGGAGGGCCATGCTCCGTCATGGCCACCGTTGACGTACATACTTCCGGATGCGATCCGCCAGCTGTCGGACGTCCCTCCACAGGACAAGACGCAACATTCGCCTCTCGAGGGCCACGGTCCCCCGTGGCCGCCGTTGGCCGTCGGGATACAGGACAATGGCGTCCTCCATCCATGTAAACCGGAAGCCCCGCCATATGGACGGGGCTTCGGTTCTTCCGGCAATCGTAAACCTCAGGGTGACGCAACACCACTCTCATTCATATCCGTTTCTACTCTCTCTCCCCTCTCGGGCATGCTGCTCATCATGGAGCGTACTCTACGGACGAACGGGTGGCCCGGATACCGGCCAGGTTCACGCTGGTGAGGGGGCTGGTGACCACCAAAAAGAAGGTGGCAGAGAATGAAGATGGCTACGGCCTGCCAGTAGCTGATCTCCGGCAGATCAAAAATCGTGGGCATCAGCGTATTCCAGAGAAACTGAACAGCAAGGCCTAGTATCAAGCCCAGCGCCGCGGCCCCGGCTATTCCAATGAATACCCATCCGATGATCTTATGTACTCGCATGATCTCCTCCTGTCGAAATGCCCTCGAGATCTCGTGACGGCAGCAATCCTTGATGCGTGAGCCGACGACGAATGGCCTCTATCGCCCGCATCTTCCGCGCCATCAGAGTTCCCATGGGCACACCGCTTACTCTTGACATTTCTCGGAAGGTTTTTCCTTCCATGGTATTCGTGACAAACGCATATCTCTGCGCCTCGGGCAGATCACCCACTGCCTGGGCCACGAGGCGCACTACCTCCTCCTGCTCCATCAAAGCGGCCGGGTCAGGGCTCCCCTCAAAGAGCATCTCCATGCCGGCGACGGCTTCCTCTCGAAGCTTCCGGCGTACATCCTTACGGATGATGTCGACACATCGCCGCCGCACCAGCGTATAGAGCCACCCCAACACACTCTCCACAGATGGAAGGACATGGGGGGCTTCCAATATGGCGAGCATTACTTCCTGCACCGCGTCCTCTGCCTCGGTATCAGAACCAAGGATGCGCCGGGCTCGACGCTCAAGCCGCTCACCGTGCTTGGCGAACAGCTCGGTTACTGTGCGGTCCGTTCGCATCATGCTACCCCGCACTTCTCACCGGCCTTCGTCGCGAAATGGTTAAGATCCCGCAAGGCTTGCGACCGAGGCCGGCCGAAGGCGTATCCTCTGTCCGCCAGCTGGCGGATAGCAGGCTATGCCATATCCGCCGTTGCAATAGAAGGCTGGTGAGAATTCTGGGCTATTCATCGTGATCATGGCTTTCTTCCCAACGCAGTGAAGCGAGAGAAACTCGCTTCCACGGCCACGTCTTCGAATCCCAGCCCATTGAGAATTGCAGCCATCTCGCTGGTCTTCATTGGCCCGTGGGCGCTTCTATGATGGAATAGACGCATGATGTTCACGGGGAACCTGTTTCGGAAATCCTGAATCAGAATCCGTCCCCCGGGCTTGAGAACCCGCATCATCTCCTCCAGCGCAGCGGCAGGATCAGGGAGCTCATGCAGGAGATTGCCGGACACTACGATGTCTACAGAACCCTCAGGCAGCCCAGTGTCTGCGGCATCTCCCTGTCTCACCTCGATGCGATCCGCCACGCCTTGCTCAATAGCACGACGTGAAAGCCGATTCAGCATGTCGGTGGATGAATCCAACGCAATAACCTTCCCATCCTTCACCCGCCGAGCCACGGCAAGGGAGAAATACCCGGTACCCGCACCAACATCAAGGACGGTGTCATCTTTCCTGAGCGATTGGAAGGTCCGCTCAAAGAAATCTCTGTCCTTTCTTATCCGTCTTTCGCTATGGAAATGTCGATCAGCGAGCAGTGACCACATTCCTTTCCATTGAATCGTCTGTTCGTTCATGCGAACCTCCCTCTCCATGTTATATGTTAGACCGGACTTCTCACCGGCTTCTACCCCTAGGTCGTCACTGAGTGGGAATCTATTGCATCGAATCCGCAGCAACCGAAGAATCTCTTGATTTCCCGTGCTACTTGATCATAGGAAGCAGGCCCACGGTCCCTCGTGACCACCGATGGCGCTCATACCTGCGGACGCGACGGAGCGCATCCCTCTACAGGATAATACGCACACATCCCCCGCTCCGGAGGGCCATGCTCCGTCATGGCCGCCATTGGCGCTCATACCTGCGGACGCGACGGAGCGCGTCCCTCCACAGGATAATACGCACACATCCCCCGCTGGAGGGCCACGGTCTCTCGTGGCCGCTGATTGAGCCAGAGTCAAGGCTATTGCGAATCTCAAATCGTAGATTCCGGATCCATGATCACACACGGCGTCTTCGCAGAGGCTTCGCGAGTGGTAACAAGAAGAGTAACAAAAGGGCGAGCCGGGGGGCTCGCCCTCAAGGTACTTGTTTGGTCGAGTTACCTTCTATGAAATCCTATTCTCTCGTAGCTTGGATCATTTCCGCTGATTGGGCTCTCTCCTCTTCCATCCGGCGGCGTTCTTCTTCCATCCTCGCCTTTTCATCTTCGAGCTCCCGAAGCTCTTTCACGCTCAGAATTCGTTCCACGGAATCACGGTAGTCCGGTCCGACAGTTTCTGTCTTGCCGGCGCCCTGCAGATCAGGTATGCTCTTTTACTCATTTCGTTGTGTAGATTCATGAAGGTTTCCAGGTGACGAGCATCTCTCGGGGAAGGGTTTTCTGTCCACTTGATCTCAATCGGAATGAATTCATCCGGGGTCTCGATGATAGCGTCTACTTCCGCACCGGATGCAGTCCTCCACGTGGAGAGGCGAAAGCCTTTGCCGTGAAAGCAGCAGCGATAATGAAGCTCTGTCAGGATCGACTGTTCGAAAATCAGACCGGCGCCAAGTGTCAGCAGAGTCTGATTCAGAGGAAGTTCGGCAAGCAGATGACGCACTCCAATATCAAAAAACAGAAACCGAGGCGATCTCATAATCCTCTTTCTGTTCCGTCCAAACGGAAGGAGCCGGATGCCCACATAGGTATCTTCTAGAATCTGGTAGAAGTTGCGCAATGTATTTACCGCAACTCCCACGGCTCTCGCCAGCTTGGTGAAATTGACGAACTGTCCGGATTCAAGAGCCGCCAATCTCAGGAATCTCACGAAAGCCCCCATGTCGTTCACCATACTCTCCTGACGAATCTCATTCTCGATGTAGAGCTCTACGTAACCGGCAAGCGTATCCGCCCAAGCATCTCTGCTCTCCTGATAGAGCCCCGGGAGGTTGCCGTAGAGGAGGTAGTCTTCCAACGAGCGGAACGGAAATCTGGGGTCGGGCACCGATCGAAGCGGAAGCAGCAGGGCTTCTCGCTGCTCGGCCAGCATGACCGGTGGGAGAAGAAGCGTATGGACACGGCCGGGCAACAGGTTGGAGGAGCGTCTCTTCAGCTGCCTGGAGGAGCTGCCTGTTAGGAAGAAACGATAGCGACCGGGATACCGATCGTAAAGATACTGCACATCCTCAAGGAGCTCGGGAACTTTCTGTATCTCATCAATGAAAACGGTATCAGCACCAACCGCTGCTTCGAGCTCCCGAACCAATCGCGCATCATCGATCTCATACATTCTCCTCATTCGTCGGTCTTGAAGGTTGATCGACACCACGTTCCTTGTACTACCGATGTGATGACAGAGTAGCGTCGTCTTCCCTGACTGACGGGGCCCTAAGATCAGCTTGATCTTGCCTGAGCCGGTTTCAAGACGCGATAATCTGCTCTGGAGCGCCCTATTGTAGAATGGAATACTCATATTGATCATACCTCTGCACATTTAATAGGTAAATATGCAGAGACCTGATCATTAGTCAAGTTTATTTCGACCCGGACTATTTCCCGGCAGGAGGTTAACCCGGCCTTCTCCCCAACTTACGGCTACAACCGCTGATATGGTACTGTCTCCTTCGTTACGCTCCGTTCCGTCTTCGCGAGGGCTACGCCGTGACAAGCAGGACTCCTCGACCTATCGCAGCGTGGGCTGGACGGAATTCGGCCATACGCCTTCGGCCGGCCTCGGCCTGTCCTGAGCTCAGTCGAAGGGTCGCAAGCCTTGCCTCCAGAACCATCTCGGTAGTTTCGCTTCGCCCTTCGACAGGATCCATTCGGCTACGCTCATGACTAGGAAGCAGGACAGGCTCTGAAAGCCGGTGAGACGTCCGGGTTGGGCTTCGAACTCAAGGTGATGAGCTCGAATGACAACAGGATTCCTATAGGCGCGAGAAAAGAAGCATTCATTCTGTACCACCAAACTTGCAGGCCGAAAGCGCACCAGAGCGCGCGAAGACTTCAGTTGGCACATAGTGAAGGAAAATGGAAATGGGGCGAGCCGAGCCCCCCGCCCCATATGTGGTTCCGGTGAATACTCCTCTACTGGAGATCCTGGCTTTCTGCGTTCCGCGTTTGCTGAATCTCTTCGTGTGTTGGTTCTTGCTCCAGCTGTAGCTGCTCTCTCTCCATGAGACGTCGTTCCTCGTCCATGCGAAGCCTCATTTCATGTATGCTATCTGATTCCACCGATCCGTGAACCGCCGGATCATACTCTTCGATCCTATCACGAAGCATTTGGGAGGCGCTCATGTCCAACGGTGCGGTTTCTCCAACCGCAACATGCATGTTCTTGAATCGCTCGAGTGAGTTGTACTTCCTCAGGTCAGGACGCTTTGCGTACAGATTACGGTGATCATGCATCGAGGGAATGTAACTCTCTTCCTGTTTTTCATGAACGATGCTGACTTCCTCAAAACCGATCCGTAATCCATACACCATATAGTCAAACATTGCGTCGCCGGTGCCCTCCCGGCCGGCAACCACCAATTCCTCAGTAGTAAGCGACTTCACAAAAAGTTCTGCCCACTCGCCGCGTGGAGTTAAGTGTGCGGTTAATCCTATATCCGGATTCGTTACCCACCCAAAAGTCTCATCCAAGGCAATGCGAGCTTCGCCGTTTGTAAGCCGAGCGACACCGCGGCCTTCGGTTGAAGCGCTTTTCCCCCATACTCCATAACTCGACCCGGTGGAGGAGACCGATTCGCCATAGACACCCGCCCCGCTACTAGCGTAAGACTTCCCATACAGACCGTACCGCGCCCCTGTAGAGGTGGAAGTGTTCACGGCCTTAAGTGCCGCATACGGATCCGAATTGACCGTGCCACTCACCTCAGTCCCCGGCACGACGCCCGCTGGCCATGTAGGCGTATCCGACACTGGCCATGGGCTGTCTGGGTGTCTGATCAACTCCCGCGAACGTTACCAGCAACCAGTTGTCCTCGTTGAATTGCGTGAGTATGGGAGGTTGCGGGCTCTCGCCCAGCAAGACATTGAATACGCCGCCGCTTACGGCAACTGTCCGATTGCTGCTGTCCCACCGGAGGGTACCACCGCTCGCCGCATTGTAGATCCGAAACCGCATGGTGTAGTTGTCGTCAGCAACCGGCGTGCCCCCGCTGTCAGTGGCTTTCCCCTGGTAGCTGATGACCTGGGGGATCTCGGCGAGCGATGGAAGAAATAGTGTTGCGACGAGCGCAGTGACAGCGAGAATGAACGTGACAACTGTTTGACTCCGGCGCATGGTGAATCACCTTTCCGTTGAGTTCTTGGTCTCTGGTCTTTGGCCCGTCAGGGCGTAGTAATACGATGGCGGATTTCTGGCGGGGACTGACGAGTTGGAAACACCTCCTTGGGATGGGGCTTGAAGAAAATCGCCCATAGGCAGACATCGAAGACTTACCTCTCCCGAGCGTTCACAACATGGGCGAAGCAGGAGTTTAGGTCAAGGGGAACTAGCCCGAAACTCAGTATGAAAGGAATAATCCAATGCACGTCCCTGGGACCCCGGTACAAGTCTTGGTATTGGACAAGGACGGGTATTCCGTGTGGCAAAGATCGAGAGAATCAGCTGACGTCATGCAAGAATGGATTTACAACCTCTACTCCCCCGAAAACCTGGCCATCCTGCAGATCCTCCGTGAGAAGCGTGGATGACCGACTCACCTGAGCAGCCGCTACCACGAGAGAGTCCCACCATGACAGCCCGTGTCGCTCCTGAACCCCCCATGCACGCTCTATGAGCGGGTAGGAGAGGTTCACAGGATCCCACGCATGGAGTGCTCTGACGTCTTCTCGCGCTGCCTCCCGCGGCATCCCGGGCTTGAGTTTCTGAGTCACGGTAACGTAGAACTCATTAAGCACCTGAACACTCGTCCGACCCGTTCGATTCTGCCAGAGCTCTTTGAGCCAGCGTTCTGCCAACGGTTGCTTTTCGGGCTCCGATGCGTCTCGGAAGTAGACGAGAACATTGGTGTCTACGAAGACCCTATCGTTCATGGAGCTCGTTCCGGGAGGGATAGGCGCCTTCGTGCTGAAAGGATACAGGGCTCCGCTCAAAGAACTGAGACATGGCGGCGTCATACCCTCGCTCTTGCTGCATCAGAGTGTGGAGCACTCTCCCCACCAGTCTTGATACGCTTGTGTCGTGGCGAGCTGCCCAGACTCGAGCCCATCGCGCCACTTCTTCGTCGACTGTGATGGTGATATTTCTCATAGCACGAAAATAGTGCTCCACGAGAATCGTGTCAAGAATTCCTAGCTGTGCAGTTGTAAGGCTTAACCCGCACTTCTCACCGGCTTTCGTCGCGAAGCGGCATATCTGTGCGTCAAGACTGCGAATCCCGCGCAGTACGCGGGACTCGATGTAGCTTATTCCTGCGCGAATCCTAATCACCAGGAGAATGGACCCGCAAGAGGTCAGTCTCATGAATACTAGCCGTCTTCAACAGGTTGGAAACTCAACAAACGAGTCAAGTTTTGCAACGACGTTTGTGGGTTAGCTGCGAGCTGATGCTGGATGCTTGATGCTGGAAGGAGAACGGGACGACTCAGGGTTCCATCCAGTATCCAGAGACCAGCAACCAGCAACCAGTATCGCTGCGCCTCGATCAATGAGCTACGGCATCATCACTCGTCGGTTTGAGGCGCAGCCTCGCTATGTTTATCCCTCCAGTCATTGCGAGCGAGAGCGAAGCAATCCCTAGTGCGAGTGAGACTGCCGCGTCGCTTCCACTTCTCGCAGTGACTATCATCGACCGCGCGACGCATTCGGAAAGATCGAAAAACGTCTCACTCCCCCTTGACACCAGTGTCTCTATCTGTTTTACTGTACTACAACAGTGGTACACTGCCTTTCACACACTACTCGAGGAGGGATGATGTATGGACTGCTGGGCATTGATCCCAGCGACGCGGTACCCATCTGGCGACAGATCCAGACGGGGATGCGTCGCCTTGTTGTTTCTGGATCGTTGGTCCCTGGAGCAGCGGTGTCCTCGGTGCGTGAGCTTTCTAAGGAGCTTCGCGTGAATCCGGCAACAGTGGCCAAAGCGTATCAGCGTCTCGCAGAGGATGGATTGCTCATGGTTCGCCGGGGAGAGGGAACATTCGTGGCAGAGCGAACTTCCGCGGCCATCTCTGCTGACCGAGGACAGCTCATTCAGGAGGAGGCACGACGTTATATGGAGGCTGCAATGGCTGTAAATGCTCGTCAGGACGAGGCAGTTGAAGCGCTTCTCGTGGTTTGGAAAGATACTGAGCCCGAACACACGGAGGTGAGCCATGACACCCACTGAAACAAGCGGGGCCCCCGTCATCACAATAGAGGGGCTCACCGTACAATACGGTCAAGTCACAGTCATTGATAAGATGAACCTCAGCATACCCCGCGGTCTTGTATACGCCCTTCTTGGACGCAATGGATCGGGGAAGACTTCCACAGTGCGCTGTCTTCTTGGTCAGCAGAAGCCCACGTCAGGGAGTGTATCGCTATTCGGCGAAGACGCCTGGCGTCATCGCGCTCGTGCCATGGGAAAGATGGGTGTGGTACCCGAGATCCCTGACATCCCCCCTGAGATGACCACGACTCAAGTGGAGTCCTTCTGCAGGAGTCTGCACGCACGATGGGCACGGGGCATCTATGTCGGACTGATCGAGAGGTTCGAGGTGCCTCAGCGCATTTCCTACTCCAGGCTCTCCAAGGGCGAAAAACGCCTCGTGTCTCTCGCAGTGGCCCTGGCAACCTCTCCAGAGCTGCTCGTGCTTGATGATCCGACTCTTGGCCTCGACGTGGTGGTACGCAAGGTACTCTTCGAGGAGCTGATCGGTGACCTTGCCGACCGAAACACCACGGTGTTTGTAACTACTCATGATCTTGCGGGAATCGAAGGGATCGCTGACCGTTTCGGTATTCTCCATGGAGGCAAACTGGTTCTCGATGAAGCTTCTGACGCCCTGAAACAGAAGTTCCGCGGGCTCTGTTGGCCTCACCGCGCCGATGAGTTATCGGAGACCATAAGGACAATACTCAAGCCCATGGGGCTGATTCAGACCAAGGCCACCGAGTTTGGACATGAGGCGACAGTCACTGATTACGATGAAGCAATGCTGCACCGCTTGCGTGAGATTGTTGGAACGGTGGGTGTCAAATCCCTATCGCTGGAGGAGATCTTTGTTGCCCTGTGCGGGGAGGTGGTACAATGAAATCCATGTTGATTATCGCACGCCGTGAGCTGATTGCCCGCTACGCCGTATTTGCGGCAGCTTTGGTCATAGGCATCTCGTCTCTGCTTTCACCCCACTACCCGGGCCTTGACCGCTTTGACGCCGGCGAGGCGATTGCCTCTTCGGCATTGGTGCTGGCCTTTGTCTTCGCTTCTCTCTTCTCTCTTCTCCTCGGCGCTTCCATCATAGGCCGGGAACTCGAGGAGGAGCGGCTTGGCTTCTACTTCGCCCGGCCGATCAGTGCTCTGGCCATTTGGGGAGGCAAGATGTTGGCCGCTTTCGTGTTGGTGCTTGGCTCCCAGGCTTTGGTTCTTTTGCCGGCCTTACTCGCTGTGGGACCCGATCTCTTGAATACGCAGTTCCTCGTATTCTCTGAATTCTACACTAGTATCGCAGAATGGCTTCCTGTTTCGCCCTTTGTGTTGTTCCCTCTGTTCCTCCTGGTTTTTGCCCACGCCGTGGGAATCATGTGGCGCGCAAGGTCCCTCTGGCTGGTGCTGGATATCATTGCACCGGTGCTCTTGGTCATGGCAGGCACCCGATCTGCTCAACGCCTGGTTCTGGTCTTTGCCCAAAGCGATATGTGGCTTGGGTTGGCATGGCTATTCATGGCTCTTCCTGTGGTGCTGCTTGCGGCTGGCGCGGCGCAGGTCGTGCGCGGGCGAACCAACGCAAGACGCGGCCATGCCACGATCTCACTGACTCTTTGGCCTTTGGCGGCTCTCTGTGTGCTCGGGTTCGAGATCTACAGCCATTGGGTGGTGTCAGCAGGACCGGATGATCTGGTCACGGTGTACGGCGATGTCAGAGCCGCACCCCAAGGCAGCTGGATTGCATTCGGTGGGAAAGCGCGAGGTCGCGTGGATTATCACCCCACCTTCCTTCTTGATACCGAGTCGGGGCGATACATCCGCATGGGATCCGTCCCCATGAGATCCCTGCCGCTCGTGTCTTTCTCTGATGACGGAACCAGAGCGACATGGATGGCGCCCACAGGCCCACATCCATCGGACGAGGCTCGGTTCATGACAATGAATCTCGATGCCCCCAAACTTAACCCCCAAGCAATGCCCCTCACTTTTCCGCACGCATGGTATCCATGCAAAACGATGTCACCAGACGGGGAGCTTGTTGCCGAGCTTGATTTCAATGGTGTCCTGCAGGTCCATAGCCTGAAAGACGCACGGCTTCTGGCCAGTGCACGTCTTGGAAAAGGGTCGCCCTCTGCCCCGATCCGCTTCGTGACGCGAGACAAACTGCGTATCTGGCGATTCGAGCCATCCTCCGTCAATGACCTGGCCGACCAAGGGAGTCGAGATCCAAGACCCGGAAGTTTGCGTATTTCTGAACTCGATTTTC
>JAUXFG010000056.1 GCA_030620115.1 Candidatus Fermentibacterota bacterium | reverse complement strand
GGGGGATTTGGAATTGCGGGAATGGGGGGGAAGGATGGGATAAGGGAGGGAAAGGAAATGTCGAACATTCAACATCCAGGATCGAATGAAAGCTGAGAGCTTGGCGGAGGGACCTATGGGTAAGGGATGGCGCGGAGGAAGCGGATGTTGGTTCCGTCGCAGGATAATACGAGGGGGTAGATCTCGACTCCGACGCGGACAGCTTCCATGAAAAGCTGTGCGAATGCGGGATCCGTCCCTTCATGGTCGGCGGGGAGCCTCAGGAGGATGCGCTCCTGTAACATGTATCTTGTATCACTCGAGAAGCCGGCAGGGGTATACTCCTATGTGAGCCATTGAGCCAGACGACTCCGTGGGATGGAGACGGCATTGTGGGGGCATGCCTCGTGGCAGCAGTAGCACCTGATGCATCGGCCCTTCTGTACCTGGGGAGCGTCGTCCTTCTCACCGAGACGCAGCGCATCCACAGGGCACGCTTCGACACACACGCCACAGCGTACACATCGTTCCTCCCACATTTTTGGGGCGGGTGAGAATACATCCTTCAGAAGCCGCCGCGCTACCGAACGGATCACCGGGTTTGCGAATATGCCCATATCGTGAGTCTTGGTGGCAGGACGCGCAAGCCCCATAGGGAGGATCTCCTCCGGGGAAGGACCAATGATGGTCGGCGGGTCACCTCCCAGCCAAGGGAGGGAGAGGGGATCCAGTCCACAGAAGCGAGCGGTGACTTGGTCAAGAGCAAGAAGGTCCATGCCGGCGACGATGACACCAACGTCTATCGGCGTACCGCCTGTAGGTCCGTCTCCTTCCATGGCAGTCACTCCATCCATGACGGTGGCGCGAACCGGAATCGAGAGTGCGATGTCCCGAAGAGCATACGCGAATCGCTCAATGTCTGAGAACCGGGCATGGTAGCTGATCTTGAAATGGCCGGGCACCAGTCCGAAGAGGTTCTTGACGGCGCCGGTAATGCCCGTATACACATGTGTCTTCAGCTTGGGGACATTGACTACCCAATCGACTTCCGTCAGTATTCTCAACAGCTCCACCCGCTTCAGGACCTTGCCTTCTGGGAGCGCATGTCTCTCCCAGCGAATGTCGAAGTTGAGATCACAGCCGGTATCCTCTGCAACCGCCTGCATGCCGGTGATCCCATAGAGTCTCTCGAGTCCTTTCTTTGACCAGAGAAATGCCCCACTATGGCTGTCACCTATAATTACCGAATGCCCCGCACGCTGCAGGAACCTCACCACTGCATGTACCACGGCCGGATGTGTCCCTATGGCACGGTCAGGGGGAACGAAGCTGATGAGATTTGGTTTGACCAGGACCCGGGAAGGCGGCCCTCGCATGGCAACAGCCGCCCCCGACAACTCCAATGCCCTTGTGACTGCCTCCTCGATCCCCTCATGATACGTAACACAGGGGACAATGGCGATGGTTTGTTTCGTGGTCTTCATCCCGTTCCTTGAATGTCCTCTGTGTGAGTCAGAGTTCTAGCCAAACATATTTGAGATTCATTTCAGTTCAAAGTGTTCAGGGGTTCAGCGTTCAGAGTTCAGGAGAGATGCTTCGCCTGTGCTGTCCACCGGCGCTTCGACTCCTCGCCCGCTGTTCCCCCCTGAACTCTTGTTTGAGAGTACATTTCATATTTGCTGTACTCTCTGCCTTGAAAAACCTGATGGCGCGGCGCCATCAGAGGCCAGACTGAACACTGAACGCTGAACACTGAATACTCAACTCCCGTAACGCCTTCTTCAGGCGTCATGGATTCGCGGTACGGGGGAGATGTTTCAGGAAATAATCAACAGCCGGGTTCTCGGGAGCAATGGCCTTCGCTCTGAGCGCCAAACGCTTTGCCTTCTCATAGTTCCGTGCGTTCCTCTCGATTCGGGCACATTCCAAGAAGGGCTGGAAGTCTGCATCAGGCCGTGTCCCCGCCAGGGTGAATGTCTGACGGGCTTCTTGTGTCAGACCTGCGCGCACCTGGGCTCTTCCTAACATCAAAAGCCAGTCCAGAGGGCAGCTCTGTGTATGTGCGGCCTGTGCAAGGAATGGTACTGCCTGTGCGGCTCGACCTGCCCGGAAGTGGAATCGACCGATCTCGAAGGTGACTCTATTATCATCAGGGCAGTGCGTGAATGCGCTGATGAAACTTCTTGCGGCCTGTGCTGAATCCCCCGCGGCCTCGGCTGCCCAGGCCCGCGCGAGATGGGCGCCGCACGAGGTCGGTTCGAGCCTGGTGGCCTCTTGTGCAGCCCTCCGTGCACCTGGAATGTCCCCGGACTGCAGGCTCACCTGGGACAAGGCGCGCCATAATTCGGCATCAGTGGGATCGAAATCCAATGCCTGGAGGAAGAGCTCTCCCGCAATGGATGGTTCTTTGAGAGCCACCGCCAGCCATGCCAGTGATCGAACCGTGGCGCCCTCCATGCCGCGTTTCCCTTGTGTGCGCCGGAGCACACAGAGAGCGGAATCCGGATCTTTGCTCTCGAAGAGCGACCATGCGAGGATGTTCTGAATCCTGCCGTCCTCCGGATCTTTGTTGACGAGTGCTCCCATGAGACGAACTGCGCCCTGTGGCATGTTCATGGCCCTGTAGAGCTCGGCGCTGCGGAGCAGAAATTCATCACCGCATGAAAGACTCTCGACCAATGCCAGGGCATGGAGCGCCTCGTCCACCCTACCATCAGAAAATGCTTGGTGGGCAAGATGAGTTAGTTCTGTGCATTCTTGCTCCAGGCCGGTATTGCCATGATTTAGCGGATTGTCTTGTGTCAGAGTGAAATCAGATCGCGTGATGAGCACCACACCCACTGAAAAAATGACGGCGAGAAGCACCAGAATCACGATACTCGTTACTACGAGACGATTTTCTTCACCCACGGCATCCTATCCTTGGGAGAATCGGCATATCTGTCCTCCCTTGTGAGGCGGGGTTGGATCTGATAAATTGGCATCTCCAAAATCCTCACCATTCCAAGAATGGTAATGAAGGATTTAGTGGAATATCGGATCGCGCACAAGAAGAATGAGAAAGGCGGGCCATGCCCGACACTCCATTGCTCCCGCGTTCCAGAACGCCCATTGCGGGACGATGCCACGCGAAGGTACATCAACTCTACCCGGCGTTGTCAGAGGAGGATCCTTGCAGGAACAGGAAGTTCTGAAGGCGCGCGGCATTCATCGGGAGTTCCACACTGGCGAGGGGCGCCTTGTGGTCCTCGCAGGCACCGATATGACGGTGCACACAGGATCCATTGTGGCGGTGGTGGGAATGTCAGGCTCGGGCAAGAGTACATTGCTGCAGATTCTTGGTGGCTTAGATCATCCTGATGGAGGTTCCGTCTTCATTGACGGGGAGGATATCTATTCGTTGCCGGAAAGAGAGCTGGCCGCCCTTCGGAGCAATACGATCGGTTTCGTTTTCCAGTTCCACCGTCTATTGCCGGACTTCAATGCGTTGGAGAACGTGATGATCCCTGGACTGATCAGAGGGGAGAGCCATGCGCGAGCATCCAGGAGAGCCGCGGCACTCCTGGAGGAGGTAGGGCTTCGGCAGCGCTCTACACACCGACCGGCACAGCTCTCCGGTGGTGAGCAGCAGCGTGTTGCCGTGGCTCGGGCACTGATGAACAGTCCGCGCCTTCTTCTTGCCGATGAGCCTTCCGGGAATCTGGATCCCCGCAATGCTCTGAAATTGGAGGATCTCCTATGGCGATTGGCTCGCGAGAGAGAAACCAGCTTAGTGGTGGTGACGCATGATGAAGAGCTGGCGGCGAGGGCCGACTGCTGTGTGCGTCTTGCTGAAGGAATTCTGAAAGAAGTAAGGCATGACGAGCGGCACATGTGATAGGTGCGGCAAGAAGCCGGCGGAAATCACTTTCAAGGATGTTTCCGACGGTGAGGTGCATGAGTACCACTTGTGCCCACAATGCGCCCGGGAGATGGGCGCGGGAGAGCAGCCCTCACAGGCTGGGTTCACGGTATCCAAGCTGGTGGCAGGCATAGAGGATCACAAGACGCGGGATCACCATGCTACAGGAGGTGTTTTGGTCTGTCCATCCTGCGGTCTGGGATACAGAGAGTTCAAAGAAACGGGACAACTGGGCTGCTCCCAGTGCTACACCAGCTTCCAACGTGAGGTCGGCTTATTGATTCGTCGCCTTCATGGGAGCCTTCGACATGGAGGGCGCGGCCCCGGGGAGCATAGCGCCGAAGGGTCGGTGCAACTCGAGTTGCGCGCTCTGCGAACGCATTTGGCGGATGTAGTCGCCGAAGAAGCCTACGAGGAGGCGGCCAGGATCCGCGATCGCATAAAGGAGCTGAAGGAAGGCGGCATCATACCGGAACAGGGGTCCCCATGAGTATGCTGGACAGCATTTCCCTAAAACCTAGCGGCTGGCTTTCGGCAACAGGGCCCCAAGCGGATAAGGTTCTCTCGTCACGTGTCCGGCTTGCCAGGAACGTGCAAACACTCCATTTTCCTCAGCATGCCAACGCCGATGAGCTTCGCCACGTGGCTGATACCATTCATCGTGCACTTCCCGCTCTGGATGAGCTGAAACCTGCGGAGTTTGTGGAATTGGGAGCACTGAGCGAGCTTGATCGGGAAGTACTGAATGAGCGCCACATCATTGAGCGCAATTCTGTGGGTGAGCCCTCGGAGGCTGCGGCGATCTTCCGGGATGATGAATTGATGTCGGTCCAGATCAATAAAGAAGACCATCTTCGGATCTGTGGCTTCGCATCGGGGTTAGATCTTTGGGAAGCGTTGAGGCTGGCTCGGGAGGTTGACAGGGAACTCGAGGGTTTCTACGAGCCGGCCTATGATGAGCGGCTTGGCTATCTGACCGCGTGTCCCACGAATGTGGGCACTGGCATGAGGGCCTCGGTCCTCGTTCATCTACCAGGTCTGGTTCTCACGCGAGAGATCAGCAAGGTAATCAATGGGATCTCTCAGATAGGTTTGGTGGTCCGTGGCTTTCGAGGAGAAGGAAGCGGCGTGGTTGGAAACCTGTTCCAGGTCTCCAACCAGACTACTTTGGGCCCATCTGAAGAAGAAATAGTCGAGATGATGGATCGGATTGTGGCACAGCTCTTGCAATACGAAGTACAAGCGCAAGAAGTCCTTGCTCAGGACGCAAGGCTCGAGGTGGAAGACAAGGTCTGGCGAGCTTTTGGCCTTTTGCGGAGCTCGAGGCTGCTGGGGAGCAAGGAATGCGCGGCGTTGTGTTCGGCCGTCCGGTTTGGTGTTGACCTTGGCATGGTGGAGGGAGTCGACATCTCGTTTCTGAATGAGATGATCGAGCTCTGCCGGCCCGCACATATTCAGAAGCGGGTTGGTGGTGATTTGTCGGCCGAAGAGAGAGATTACCGGCGTTCAGAGTACGTGAGGAGTAGACTGCTCCCCGCGTAGATAATACGGGGCCATTAGGATGATGAGATTCGACCATTTTACCGATCGTGTTCGAAAGGTGCTTCTGCTCGCGCGGGAAGAAGCAGTTCGCCTGAACCATGATTTCATTGGAACCGAACACTTGCTTCTTGGGCTCATTCGGGAGGGCGGTGGGGTGGCGACTGCCATTTTGGCGGAGTTGAACGTCAATTTGGACGATCTACGCCATAACGTCGATCGACTGGTGCGCCGGGCATCCAGCACAGTGACGGCCGGCGATGTGCCGCTCACATCCCGTGCACGCCGCGTGCTGGAACTCGCTACGGAGGAGGCGAGCGCCATGGAGCATAACTACGTGGGGACCGAGCATTTGCTCCTCGGGCTCATTCGGGAAGGTGAGGGCGTGGCTGCCCATGCGCTCATCGGCATGGGCGCCACATATCCACGCGTGAAACACATGGCGCTCCGGTTGCTTGCGTCGGCGGCGACAGTTCCAAAGGCTGCATCATCGGGTTCTCATGGTTCAGCCAAGAAAAGCCGAACGCCTGCCTTGGATCATTTCTGCAGAGATCTGACAGGTCTTGCGAGAGGTGGCAAACTTGACCCCATCGTGGGCAGAAAGAAGGAAATCAATAGGGTGGCAGAGATTCTCTGCAGGCGCAAGAAGAACAATCCGGTTCTGGTGGGAGAACCTGGCGTCGGCAAGACGGCCATTGTGGAGGGGTTGGCACAGAGTATCGTCTCGAGGCGAGTTCCCGATCTGCTTCGCAAGAAACGTGTTCTCGCCTTGGACCTCGCGGCAGTTGTCGCGGGAACGAAATATCGTGGTCAGTTCGAAGAACGGCTGAAAGCCTTGATGAGCGAGATACGCCAAGACGGCAACATCGTTCTTTTTGTCGATGAGTTGCACACCATTGTCGGAGCCGGTGGTGCGGAGGGCGCCATCGATGCCTCCAACATGCTGAAGCCGGCGCTTTCTCGTGGGGAGTTGCAATGTATCGGCGCCACCACGCTGAACGAGCACCGGAAATATATCGAAAAGGACGGCGCCTTGGAAAGGCGCTTCCAAAAGATACTGGTGGAGGCTCCCACCAAGGAACAGACACTTCAGATACTTCGTGGCCTGCGATCAAAATACGAGGATCACCACAGGGCGGTGATCACCGATGAGGCTCTGGAGGCGGCGGCGGAACTGGCTGATCGCTACATTTCTGATAGATTCCTCCCCGACAAAGCGATTGACGTCATCGATGAGGCCGGTGCAAGGGCTCGGTTGCGAGGTCAGAAGGTGAATCCCGAGATTGCGGCGCTGGAGGCTGAGATCGAGGCCGTGACTTTGGAGAAAGAACGTGCCATCCGCGAGCAACAGTTCGAGCGGGCTGCCGGCTTGCGAGATCGCGAGAAAAAGCTTCGTGATCATCTCAGCATGCTGGAGCAGGCGTGGACGAAGGCGGTTGGAAGCCAGAAGGTGAAGGTTGATCGCGAAGCCGTGGCATACATCGTATCGCGGTGGACGGGTATCCCGGTAGCCCGGATGGAGCTGGAAGAATCAGAACGTCTGCTGGCCATGGAGGAACGTCTGCACGAGAGGATCGTTGGCCAGAACGAGGCGGTGCGTGCGGTTTCAAATGCAGTGAGGCGCGGAAGAGCTGGGGTGAAGGATCCCCGGAGGCCCATCGGATCGTTTCTCTTCCTGGGACCTACTGGCGTGGGGAAGACCGAACTGGCCAGGGTTTTGGCGCAGTTCCTTTTCGACGATGAGGATGCGCTTACCAGAGTCGATATGTCTGAGTACATGGAGAAGTTTGCAGTCTCACGATTGATCGGCGCCCCTCCGGGATACGTAGGGTATGAAGAGGGTGGGCAGCTGACGGAGAAGGTACGAAGGAAGCCATATTCGGTGGTGTTGCTCGACGAGATAGAAAAGGCCCATCCCGACGTATTCAATCTGCTGCTCCAAGTCCTCGATGATGGGCGGCTTACCGATAGTTTTGGGCGCATCGTAGATTTCAAGAACACGGTTATCGTTATGACTTCGAATATCGGTGCCAGGGAGATCGACAGGGTCGAGAATCTTGGATTCGGGAGTGCCGACGGGCAAAACAGCTACAGAAGGATGAAGGCGAAGGTCATGAGCAGTGTGAAACGTCTCTTTAACCCGGAGTTCATGAATAGGCTTGATGAAGTGATTGTCTTTCGGTCTCTTGATATGGATGACATGGCAAAGATCGTCGATATTCAGCTCAAGGAGCTTCAGGGAAGGCTAGAAGACAAGGCGATCACCGTTCGAGCCACCGACGCTGCCAGGGAACGGCTGGCAACCAAGGGGTTCGATCGAAAGCTTGGCGCCCGTCCGCTGAAGCGAGTCATTCAGAAGGAAATAGAAGACAGGCTGGCCGAGGGTCTCCTGGATGGAATGATCCATGAGGGGGCGGTTGTGATGGTTGACGTTGATCAGGATGGGTTCAAGGTATTCCGTGCCAGCGCGGAGATGATGTCGGTGCAGACGAGTTGATTCGGTCCTTTTTCCCTCTGGCCGTTTTCTGGTGTCTCGCCGTTGGGGCTGTCGCCCAGACCCCGAAGACGGTGGAGATCAGAGTTGAGGGTACGTCGACCCTGGACTCTCTTTTTGTGCTCAGGACGTCCGGGCTGAGAATCGGGATGGTCCATTCCGGGGTGGACCTCGCCGACGCCACTCGGCGTTTGTATCGTGCAGGTCTTATTGATGATGTGCAGATCTACGAACGTTTGGAACCCGCTGGTCGAATCCTGACCCTTGCCGTCAAGGAGAGGCCACCCCTGGCTTCCGTGGAGTTTCTCGGGAACAAACACCTCAGCACCGAGGATCTCGAAGAGAAGGTCCCACTGGTGAAGGGGCAACGAGTCAGTCGCGCACGGCTCGAAGGTTATCGATCAGTGATTCGTGATGCCTACCGGGAACAAGGCTATCTCAAGGCCGCCGTTGATCCGGTGGTGGAGGAATCGGATGGCCGATTGCAGGTGAAGTACCAGATCGACGAGGGGCCGAAGGTCGTGGTTAGAGAAATCCGAATTCTGGGGGCGAAGCACTTCGAGCCGTCCACCATTGCAGGGAAGATGAAGCTCAAGCCCAAGGGGTTCTTGAGAAGCGGGAAATACGAGAGAGAGAAAATGGATGAGAGCCTCGACAGGATCGAGAAGTTCTACAGGAAGCAGGGATATGTGGATGCGGTGATTACCGATCATCACCTTGAATATTTGCCCGATGGCAGGAGCGTGGCGGTGGTGGTGGAGGTGGATGAGGGGCAGCGCTACTATCTCGGAGAGATCACTGTTGATGTTGAGGATACCCTCTCTCTTTCTACCGATTTTCTTACGTCGCGTGTCCGAGTAGCGCCAGGCGAACCATTTGATTATGAGAAGTTTGAGGACGGTATTCGGAGCATTTATGAGCTATTCCAGGAAGATGGCCATCTCTGGGCCCGTATCATACCTGAGGAGCAGAGGAACGATAGCCTTATAAGTTATATACTAAGGGTTCGACAGGGGCCTCCTGCGGTGGTTCGACTCATCAATATCTCGGGGAATACGAGAACCAAAGAGAAGGTTATCCGGAGGGAGTTGGTTATCTTCCCCGGCGAGAGATTCAGACGAAGCGCCTTGGTCCGGAGTCACAGGGAAATCTATAACCTGGGTTTTTTTGAGGATGTGAGTGTCGATTTCAAGAATCCGACCACTGAGGGAGAGGTTGACTTCCATGTCGAAGTCAAGGAGAAGTCATCCGGGCAGTTCAATTTCGGGGTGACCTACTCGAGTCAAAGCAAGCTCATGGGCTTCATTCAGCTTTCCCACCCTAATGTCATGGGGAATGCCTGGCAGGCGAACTTGCGTTGGGAGTTTGGTCGCTATAGCAAGAATATCGAATTCGGGTTCACGGAACCGTGGCTTCTGGACACGCCAACGAGAGCAGGCTTTGACGTCTACAATACGTCTCGCAAGATCTACTATGCCGAC
The DNA here is from genome assembly GCA_030620115.1 of Candidatus Fermentibacterota bacterium. Lineage (GTDB taxonomy): Bacteria > JAFGKV01 > JAFGKV01 > JAFGKV01 > JAFGKV01 > JAUXFG01. The sequence continues at coordinate 13,477 of JAUXFG010000056.1, read as the reverse complement.
TATGAAGAGAAGAGGAGAGGAGGCGGCATACACCTTGGAAGGCCCCTGCCTTGGTTGGACTATGTGAGCACCTATTTTGCCTACAGCTTGCATGACGTGAAGGTTACCCCTGACAGCGACTACGATGGGCCGGAGTTGCCGGATGGCTGGAGAACCACCAGCCGCACCATCTATCGGCTGGTCCGTGATAGTCGGGACAACTTCCTTGATCCGAGGAACGGCTCACGCAGTTCCATGAACTTGGAGGTAGCGGGACGAATCCTCGGGGGCGATGTGTCGTACAATAAATACGAGGTTCAAACAAGCTGGTTCAGCCCACTTTTCAAGCACCTTGTGCTCAATGTTCGTCTGAAAGCGGGATCGGTGTCCGGCCATCCTGATAGGGACGATGTTCCCGTGTATGAGCGATTCCGTCTTGGGGGAACCAGCGGTGATGGCGCCATCAGAGGATATGAGGATTATTCGATTGGTCCCGAGGAACGCTCCGGATACACGGTGGGCGGGAGGGCCATGGCAGTAGTCAACGCGGAACTCAGGGCGCCTCTGGTTCCCGAACAGATCGATCTCCTTGGCTTCTTTGATGCGGGGAATTCATGGAGAAGTCTTGGTGATCTCAACTTCGAGAGCATGAAGCGGGGTGCAGGCATAGGGATCCGCATCAACACGGGCATTATGGGTATCATTGGTTTGGATTATGGCTACGGCTTTGACAAAGAAGATCCAGGCTGGAAACCGCATTTTCAGTTTGGGGCGTTCATGTAGTGATTATCCCTTACGGAGGTTAGACAGTGAATCGAAACATGTACGTGATCTGTGCCATCCTGGCGCTATGTTTTCTCTCGGCAGATGTCTCGGCGGAGCTCAAGGTCGGGTTCATCAACTCGCAAGAAATCTTCGTGAAGTACAAAGGCACGGAGGACGCACAGAAGAGGTTCGAGGATGAGAAGATACGACTGGCCGACGAAGCAGAGAAAAAGAAGCGCGAAATAGATGATCTCCGTGCGAATCTAGAACGACAGAGCCTTCTTCTCAGCGAGGAAACAAAAAAACAACGCATTACTGAAATCGAGAACAAAGAGCGGGAGTTCCAGCAATTCTACTTCGACGCATTTGGCGAGGATGGCCGGATCGTGAAACTGAACGCTGAGCTCACCAGGCCAATCATCGAGCAGATCAACACGATACTCAATCGAATGGGCGAAGAAGAGAAGTATGATGTCATCTTCGATGTGGCACCTGGAGGGATTGTATTTGCCCGCGAAGGTCTTGATCTCACCCCGCAAGTTCTTGATGAACTCAATTCCATGGTAGAATTTCCCGGCAAGGATGCATCCGAGACTGCAAATCCTTGACACGTCAAGCTTGACTCTGGTCGGCCAGAAAAGTAGGTAGACCGGAATAGCCATACGTGGAACGGGTTCTTCGCGACGTGGAATCGTTGTATGACAAGGAGTTCGCCTATGCCGGATAGGCAAAAAACCATCCGTGGGACGGCTTCATTCACCGGTGTTGGATTGCATACAGGCGAAATTAACACAATCACCTTCGAGCCGGCTCCAGAGAATACCGGTGTGGTTTTCGTCCGATCCGACTTGCCGAGTTCTCCCACTATCCATGCGGACATCGCCCACGTGGTCGATACTGCCAGAGGGACTACTCTCGGTGCCAATGGTGCGCGCATCATGACCGTTGAGCATGTACTGGCAGCTGTCGCCGGTCTCGGCATCGACAATCTGATCGTCAAGGTAGATGGGAATGAAGCCCCAGTGGCTGACGGTAGTGCATTGCCGTTCGTGAAGGCACTCCAGAAAGCGGAATTGGTGGGACAGGGCGACGAAAAGAAGTATCTCGAGATCAAAGAGACCATGAGCTATGAGAAAGATGGAGTGAACATCGTTCTCTTGCCCTATGATGGCTTCAAAGTCAGTTTTCTCCTCGAATACAATCATCCCATGCTCGGAACACAATATGCGTCCTTCGTGATCACCGATGCCATATTTGCGAAGGAGATTGCCCCCGCGAGGACGTTTACGTTCTTGCACGAAGTGGAGATGCTTCAGCGTGCGGGCCTCATCAAGGGCGGCAGCCTCGACAATGCGATTGTCGTGGGTGACGAGGGTATCCTGAACAACGGCGAATTGAGGTTCAGCAACGAATTCGTCCGTCACAAGATCGTGGATCTTATTGGTGACTTCTTCCTCATAGGGGTTCCTCTCCGCGCCCATGTCATCGCCGCAAAGTCGGGTCATGAGGCCAATGTTCGTCTCGTGCGTATGCTTCGGCGGAGGCTGGAAGATAATGACGGTTCCATTGGTGCAAAGGGCGATATGGTCTTCCCAAAACCGCCTGTTGACATTGAAGACATCCAACGAATCATGCCGCATCGATATCCTTTCTTGTTGGTCGATCGGATTCTGGAGATCGAGGGTGGAGAACGAATCGTTGGCATCAAGAACGTGACGATCAATGAACCTTACTTCTCCGGCCACTTTCCGGGGCATCCGGTGATGCCTGGAGTCCTCATCGTCGAAGCCATGGCCCAGGTCGGTGGCCTCCTCCTTCTGAGCGCGATGAACAATCCTCAAGAGAAGTTCGTTTACTTCACTGGGATTGATAGAGCACGGTTTCGCAGGCCGGTTCGCCCGGGAGATCAGATCAGATTCGAAGTCGAAATGATCCGTTTCAGACCCAGCACATCCAAGATGGCTGCCAAAGGTTATGTGGATGGTCAGCTCGTGGCTGAAGCGGAACTCATGTGCACCGTAGCGGAGAGATAGCCCTCAAGTGCCAGGCACGGCAAAACCTGCTGAGATCCATGAATCAGCGGTGGTGAGTCCCGACGCAGTGCTCGGGGAGGGAGTCATCATCGAACCGTATGTTGCCATAGGACCGAATGTCACGGTGGGCAACGGGACTTGGGTGGGGCATCATGCGGTGATCCAGAGGAATACGCGTATTGGAAATGACTGCAGAATCTACTTCTCTGCGGTGGTGGGTGGGGATCCGCAAGATCTGAAGTATGCGGGTGAGGAAACCTGGCTCGAGATCGGGAACTCCACCGTAATCAGAGAATTTGCGAGCCTGCATAGAGGGACTGCTGCTTCAGGCAAGACCACCATTGGTTCAGATGTGCTGATCATGGCATACTGCCACATCGCGCATGACTGCGTGATCGGTGACCGTGTGATCATGGCCAACGGCGTCCAGCTGGGTGGACATGTGACTATTGGTGACTGGGCAATCATCGGGGGGCTCACTCCCGTGCATCAGTTCTGCAAGATCGGTATTCATACCATGGTGGGTGGTGGGTGCCGTGTGAGCAAGGATGTGGCTCCCTATATGACTGCCGCGGGGGAGCCGCTGAAGCTCATGGGCATAAACAGCATAGGTTTGCGCCGCCGGGGGTTCTCCGTATCCTCTTTGCGAGATCTGAAACGCGCGCACAAGTTTTTATCGAGATCCGGTCTGAACGTGACACAGGCATTAGAGGTCATCGCGAAGGAGCTTCCCGCTTCCCCTGAGCTCTCAACGCTCCTCTCGTTTTTCGACAGCAGTGACCGGGGTTTCGTGAGGTAACCCTCATGTCGAATCTCATCGGCGTGATCGGGGTCGGGCATCTAGGCCGGCACCACGCCAGAATCGCCGCCCTTTCTTCCGCCACCTTGGTGGGGGTTTTTGATCTTGACCAGGATAGGGCCCGGGAGGTGGCATCCAGATGGCATGTCACTGCCTTCGAAACCATGGAAGAACTGCTCGGAGCTGTGAATGCAGTGGTAGTTGCCACGCCGGCAGGCACTCATCATGCCATTGCCGCCGACGCATTGGGAGCCGGGTGTCATTGTCTTGTGGAGAAGCCCCTGGCCGCCGATTCGAATGATGGCCGGGCGCTGGTGACCATTGCGAGAGACAGGAATCTTGTGTTGGCAGTTGGCCACTCAGAACGCTTCAATCCTGCGGTGGAGCGGGCAGATGCGTTGGTGGCCCGGCCCCTTTACCTGGAGTGCACGCGATTAGCATCCTTTCAAGGCCGCGGATCAGACATCGATGTGGTCAAGGATCTTATGGTGCACGATCTTGAGATCATACTCAACTGGGTGGGTGAGTATCCGGTAGATGTGCGTGCGGTGGGTGTATCGGTGATGACTCGGGAGGTGGACATCGCCAACGCAAGACTGGAGTTCCCCGGGGGAGCGGTGGCGACCCTTACTGCGTCCCGAGTGTCTCTCACCCCGATAAGAGCCGTGAGGGTCTTCCAGCGCGGGGGATACCTCTCAGTTGATTTAAAGGAGAAGAGGATTAGAATGATCCGCCATTCCACTGCCGGACTCGATGTGTCGGAAGAAATAGCGGAGGGACCCGAGCCGCTCAAGGCAGAGCAGGATGATTTCCTGGCCGCCATCCGTACGGGCAATCCTCCACGGATCTCTGGAGAACATGGTGTGCGGGCTCTCCGCCTTGCGGAAGAGATCGTGGAAGACATTCATGGAAGGCTGGAGCGGTTGGGCCCGGAGTAATCGAACGCATCGGGAGTTCCACAACTCCATGCCGCGCAACGTTTTCTATGCCGACTCACGCTTCGATCTTCCTCATGGAATGATAGGCTGTTGGAATGATGGATCTCGGAGAGAAAAGAAACAGAATCTCTATCCTCCCACCCCCATATTCCACCATGCCATCATTCCAAAACCCCAATCGTGATATCCGACTTCTGGTTTCCGCCGGAGAACGATCGGGCGATCTCCGAGCCGCAGGGCTGATACGCGAATTGACGCCGCTGGTGAATGGAATCAACCTCAAGGGGCTGGGGGGCGACGCCTTGGGGCAGTTGGGGCTCAAGAGCGAATATGATCTTCGCAGGCTGTCAGTTGTCGGATTCGTGGAGGTCATCAAGCATCTTCCCTTCTTTGCCGGGGTCATGAAGCGGATGGAGCAACTCATGGATGAGTGGAAACCAGATCGGCTGCTTCTGGTGGACTATCCCGGCTTCAATCTGCGGCTCGCGAGGAAAGCGTCCAAACGCGGCATCCCGGTGACCTACTACATTAGTCCTCAGATTTGGGCTTGGGGAGCAGGCCGGATCAAGCGCATCAAGTCTTCCATAGATCAGATGCTTGTGTTGTTTCAATTCGAGGAAGCTTTGTACCGTTCTGCGGGAGTAAGTGTGGAGTACGTGGGGCATCCGTTGGTGGATGAAGTTGTGGCGCACGAAAGCGGCGAGATTCTCAGAGATAAGCTTGGGCTGGCGAGAGAACAGCCCATTCTGGGACTTCTCCCTGGTTCCAGAATGCAGGAAGTGAAGCGGCATCTCCCCGCTCTGGCCGAAGCCGCCCACATGGTTCCGGCATTCACACCGGTGGTGGGCTTGGCCCCTGAGGTGGACAAGGCAATCATCGAAGAATTAGGTCTTCATGCCACAGGTGATATCTACACATTGCTTGCCAGTGCAACATGTGCGGTGATTGCATCCGGTACTGCAACATTGGAAGCAGCTCTCCTGGGGACGCCTATGGTGGTGGTCTATAGGACGAATCCGCTCAGCGCGCTCCTGGCAAAGAAGTTGATAAGAATTCCCTATGTGGCCATGGCAAATGTAGTTGCCGGTCGGATGATCGTGCCTGAATATCTTCAGGATCGGTTCACACCCACAAACGTGGCTCATGCAGTGCAGGAGCTTGTGAATTCTCCCGACCGTGTCGCCGCGATGAAGACGGAATTGGGCATCGTTGCTCGTGTGTTGGGGGCTGGGGGCGCCAGTCGTCGGGCGGCCGCCGCAGTAGCCTCACGACTGCTCTGACCGGGATGGAATCGGTTCGCGGGGTACGATTCAAAGCCAAGGTCATGGCCGCTACCGGGGTGCTATGGGGTTTGGGCAGGTCCCTTCGGGTGACTTGGCATCATGAGGATGCTCTCGATGATATCCGAAAGAAGTCACCTGGAGGAGTCATCTATGCTTTCTGGCATCAACGCCTTCTTCCATTCTGCTATACCCATAGGCAGCGGGGCGTATGTGTGCTTGTGTCCACCCACCGAGGTGGAGAGCTCATTGCGCAGGTCATCGAGAGACTCGGCTTTGACACGATTCGTGGGTCCAGCACCAGGGGTGGCCGGAAGGCACTCCATGGCATGATTGCCTTGGGGAGGCAGGGACATGATCTTGCCGTCACGCCTGATGGCCCGCGCGGACCGAGGAATGTGCTCAAGCCGGGACTCGTGATTCTCGCTCGGATGACAGGGCTCCCCGTGATCCCCATCGCCAATGCCGCATGGCCGAGGTTGGAGCTTCGCTCATGGGATAGATTCCATGTCCCGTCTCCTGGCGCCAGGTGTGCCGTAGTCCTCGGGAAGCCGTGGTGGCCAGGGGAGTTCGGGAAGGACGAGCGCGAGGCGACGCGAAGGCAGCTTGAGCTGCGGTTGATGGAGACCACTGCCGAGGCTGATCGTTTGGTGGGCGCCCCGATTTCTACGGCATCCGATATGCCGAGGGCGTGAGTGTGTCGAGACATCATCACGCGGAACATCTCGAGCGCGTCTGGTATGGGCGTGCGGAATCTCTCCCATGCCACATTGGTGTTCCGCTTGCCATGGTTTCGCTCTGCTGGCGCATGGGGGTGGCGGTTCGCCAGCGGCTTGCACGGCCCCAAAGCATGGGGCTTCCTACCATTGGAGTAAGCAGTCTCACGGTTGGCGGGAGTGGAAAAACTCCCTTGGTCCGGTGGCTCGCGGAAGCACTTCTTGGAATAGGCTATCGGCCGGCGATAATCAGCCGAGGTTATGGTGGCTCGCTGGCTGGTCCTCTACTCATGGATATCCAACGCCACACTGCACGACTTGCGGGAGACGAACCGGTTCTCCTCTCTTCTCAGCTTCCTTCCGATATTCCCGTGGTGGTGAGCAAGGATCGGGTTGCGGGTTGCGAGTTTGTGGCGCAGAACCTGAATGCCGATGTGCTTATTCTGGACGACGCACTCATGCAGTTCTCCATCATCCGTGATGCCGAACTTATCGTGCTCGGGGCCTCTGATCTTTTGGGCAATGGGAGATGCCTGCCGGCGGGGCCGCTTCGGCGCCCCCCCTCGGCTCTTCGAGAGGCAACGGCCCTCTTGGTGATCTCCGAAGGTGGATCCCGGGAAGGAACTGACGTTGCATTACGGTCGCTCAATACCACATGCTTCCTCGGCAGGACTGTGGCCAAAAGGCTCATCCATCCTGATGGAGAGTCTTTGCCACCCACCCTCCTCAAGGGGAAGCATGTGCTCGCGTGGTCGGGGATTGCACGACCTTGGCGGTTCGAGGAACTCCTCGACATTTTAGGCGCGAATGTGACGGAGTTCCTTGCGTTCCCTGATCATCATCGCTATTCTGGAGCAGATGTGGTGGCGCTTGGGAAGAGAAGAGGAGACAAGCAGGTGATGCCCATCACCACAGCCAAGGATGCCACTCGTTGGCCGGTCGGAGTCTCCTGGAGGCCCTATGTGCTGGACATCGAGCTCGAGATCGATGATCCTGATAGTCTCTTGTCTCTGCTCTCCTCGAAGCTCAAAGGAGTGAATATTGTTTAGGCAGATGGTCCCCAGGCAGGCGGACGTGATTGTGGTTGGATCCGGAATGGCCGGTCTCGTGACGGCCCTGATGATCGAACCAAAGTGGCACGTGCTTGTGTTGACCAAGAAAGGGAAGGCCGATTCCAATACGAATTTCGCCCAAGGCGGCATAGCTGCCGCAGTGGGGAACGATGATGCACCCGAACGACACTTGGTAGATACGTTGCGGGGTGGCGCAGGGCTCTGCCATGTGGACGTGGTGAAGGAGGTGGTTGAGAACGGCCCGGCCGCAGTTGCGCGCTTGTATCGTTGGGGCGTGGATTTCTCACGGTCACCAGACGGCATATGGGATCTCGGACGGGAAGGTGGGCATTCGAGGAGACGGATTGTTCATGCGCTGGATCGGACCGGCAAGGAGATCGAAATGACCTTGCTGTCCGTGATCAAAGAGAGGCGGAATGTCATTCTCCTGGAGAACATCCTGGTATCCGACATTCAAGTGGACCAGGAATATGGGGGATGTGGTCGGGTGCGGGGGGTGGTGCTCCTTGACGAGCGCGGGGAGCGGGCCATGCGGCGGACCGTAGACTCTACTACAGCCGTCTTGGCCACCGGCGGCGCCGGGCACGTATATCAATTCACTAGTAACCCTGAGATCGCCACCGGTGACGGCATTTCGTTGGGATTCCGGGCCGGTGTCGCGGTATGCAACCTTGAATTCGTGCAATTCCACCCCACCACTTTCTACAGTCCTTGCGGGGAAAGCTTCTTGATCTCGGAGGCCGTGAGAGGGGAAGGCGCCAAGCTGGTCCTTCCTGACGGCCGGGCCTTCATGAAGAACTATGATTCTCGTGGTGAGCTTGCTCCGAGGGACATCGTGGCGCGGGCCATCGATAGCGAGATGAGAGCTCATCAAATCCCCTACGTGCTTCTTGATGCCACGATTTTAGACAGCGCCTATCTGCGACGGAGATTCCCGCAGATCAACGAGAAGTGTCTCAATGTGGGGATCGATTTTGCCGTAGAGCCGATTCCCGTGGTCCCTGCGGCCCACTATATGTGTGGGGGGCTCAGGTCGGACCTGGACGGAGCCACCAGCGTCGAAGGGCTATTCGCATGCGGTGAAGTGGCGCATACAGGGCTCCATGGTGCCAACCGACTGGCGAGCAACTCCCTTCTCGAAGCGGTGGTTTTTGCCGAGCGGGTTGCCAAGAGTGTGAACAAGCGATTGGCGCAGATCTCCCCCACGGAAGAGACTCCCGAGACCGCACATCACGTGCCGCCGTTGACTGGCTCTGATGACGAACTGGCGGTTGAATTGAGAGGTCAAATCCGAAGATGTATGTGGGCGGGGGCGGGCATAGTCCGATCAGACACGGGTCTTGCCGGTGCGTTGCACGAACTGGCCGCTCTGAAGCGCAGGGTGCGGCTTCTGATTGAGAGTCACGGCGAAACCCGAGCCACCGTGGAACTGCGCAACATGGCCGATGTGGCGGAGCTCATCACACGATCGGCCGCGTGGCGCAAGGAATCCAGAGGGCTCCACTATAACCTCGATCATCCCGGCAGGGGAGACAAGCGGTGGCGCAGGGACAGCGAGATCCTACCCTCAAGAAACGGCTGAACGCGAGGCTTCTTCGGTTCACCCTGATTTCCCTTGGGGCAATCGCGGTGGCTGCGTTTCTGCGGGGGTCCGAGAAGATAGAGAGGATTGAGCTCAACCTCATGGATACGGCGCAACGCCTGGCGCCCTTGACCGTACGGGAAGAGAATCGAGTGGTGGTGGTGGCGGTGGACGATCTTTCCCTTGACGCGGATTCCTATGCATTGGGCAAATGGCCGTGGCCGAGGGATATCTACGCTCCTGTGCTGGAGTACCTTGCCTATGCAGATGCTCGAATGGTGGGCTTTGACATCTATTTCCCACTCAGCAGTGCGGAACCCGAGGATGATCGCCAGTTCGTCAACGCGGTTCTGGAAGTCGGGAACACCTGCCAGGCGGCGGCTGCCGCCACGAAGCTGGGGAAACCAACCTCAGAGGAGGCCAGGAGCGATCTCCTCGAGCGATTCGGCGTTTCCTGTGACCCGCAGTCGCCATTCGATCGGCTCATCGTTCCATTCGACGGGCTCCGTGACGCATGCGATTGCCTCGGCCAGCTCAATGCCCCCAGAGATGTTGACGGAGCAAAACGGCGGGTTTCCATGCTTGCCTCCGCTGAAGGCGTCACCCTTCCCTCACTACCTTTGGCCATGTGGCTCTGGGTCAAGGAGCGATACCCCGAGGAGATCGTATGCGTAGCGCGCACGATCGGAGTCAATGGCGCCGTCCGGTCCATTCCTATTGAGGAGGATGGGACCGCATGGCTCCGGTTCAGCCGTTTCCGGCGCACATATCTGTCCTTCTCATCTGTGCTCCATGCTGGTCTGGCCCTTCGCGAGGGAGTAGCTCCCGATTGGCGGAAGCGCGATCTTCCTGTGGTCATACCTGAGATGTTTGAGAACAAGGTGGTGATTATTGCCGTGACGGCCTCCGGTCTGTTTGATCTTGTCTCGTCGCCTCTCGGTACTGTTCCCGGCGTCGAACTTCACGCAGCAGCCTATGAGAATATCGAAGTTGGCGGCTTCCTGAAACGGCTGGATAGGAGATGGTCATGGCTCGCGGCTGCCGGGCTCGTACTGTTGGGGGGCTTGGCGCTGCATCGGTGGCCCACATGGATTGCACTTCCCTTTGGTTCCATTCTCGCCATGGGCTATGGGGCGCTTGATGTCTCGCTCCTTCGGTCAGGGAACTGGATGGACCTCTCTTTTCCGTGGCTCGCCTTTGTGTTGGCAGAGGCTGGCCAGATACTTGCACTGTATTTCGCGGAGGGCAGGGAGAAACGACGTTACCGGGCAACATTCTCTCGATATGTGAGCAAGCAGGTGGTCGAAGAGCTGCTCAAGGAATCGGATCAGATCACGCTCGGTGGAGAGCGGCGGGAGATCACCGTGCTTTTCTGTGATATAAGAGGCTTCACGACCCTGTCGGAGCACCGACGCCCCGGAGAGGTCGTGGGTATATTGAATGAATTCCTTGGCGCCATGGTTGAAGAAGTGTTCGCGCATGGAGGAACTTTGGATAAATTCCTCGGCGATGGCATGATGGTTTTTTATGGCGCTCCCGGTCACCAAGCGGATCAGGCTGCTCGAGCCGTGCGCACCGGGCTGGGCATGCGTGCACGGCTCGAAGAGCTGAACGCGGGGTGGCAGGTGCGTGGATTACCGAGCCTGCGTATTGGCATTGGTGTCAATACAGGCCCTGCCACGGTGGGTAATATCGGAAGCAAGGAGCGGATGGAGTACACCGCCATTGGTGACACGGTCAATACAGCCAGCAGGGTACAGGCGTTGAATAAGCAGATTGGCACATGTATTCTTGTGACCGCAGCCACGGCGGAGCAGTGCGGTGATGAGATTCGGTTTCGGTCTCACGGCGCGCACAGCATCCGGGGCAAGACTCGAGAGGTCGAGCTATTTGAACCCATAGGAGGACAGGAGGCAGGCGATGCCTGATTGGCTTGGCTCACTTGTGGTTTCCATGGCGCTGGCATTGGGGCTCACCTTGCTCCACGAGGGGGCCATAAGATTCTTCAAGATCCGAAAAGGCGCCGTGGTGACGCGCCTGGCCATCCTTACGCTCTTGGTGAGAATGCTGGTCAGTGTACTCTCCTCGCCGGATCTATTGGGACCCGATCATGCGATAACCCGCCCGTCAGTCGCACAGGCTCTCAACGGATTCCTCGCCTTATGGATTCTGACCTTGGCAGTCATGCTCCTGGAACCACTGGTGATCCGCCATTTTATATCACGGGAGAAGCAGGAACAGATTCCTGGGATTTTCCGGGACATCATCCGGGCTTTTCTCATGATTATCGTCATCATGTTTGTGCTGAAGACGGGGTTTGATGTTGAACTCGGGGCACTGCTTACCACAAGTGCGATTCTTTCAGCAGTATTGGGTTTCGCGCTCAAGGATACTCTGGGAAATATCCTCGCCGGGATCGCCATTTTTGTGGAAAAGCCCTTCGAGGTGGGGGATTGGGTCAATGCGGAGGATGAAGAAGGGATTGTGGATCAGATGAGCTGGAGGGCAACACGAATCAGGACGAGGAATAACGACTACATGATCATTCCGAACAGTGCCATTGCCAATGGCAAGCTCGTGAATTTCACGAAGCCAAAGAGGCTTCATCGGGAGCATTTTTATATTGGCGTGAGCTACAAAGCGCCACCCAATAAGGTCAAGAGCGTACTGCTTCAGGTGGTGAGCGACGCCGCGAGGCAAGGTATTACCATGAATCCTGCGCCTGAGGTATTACTTCTGTCGTATGATGACTTCTCCATCGAATACGACGTTCGGTTTTGGATCCGGGACTATGCAAAGAAGGAATTCATCCAAGATGCGATCCGGGCCAAGGTCTGGTACTACTTCCGCCGGTATGGCATCGAGATCCCATTTCCTATCAAGAATGTCATGCTCAGGACCATTTCGCGGAAGACCGAGGCAGAGCAGGAGGAGCGAGATCGACGCGAATTGCTAGTAGCGCTTCAGCATGTGCCGGTCTTGGAACCGCTGGATGACCTGGACATGGGAAGGTTGATGGAGGAAGTGGAAGTGCAGAGATTTGCCGCGGGAGAGAACCTTGTTCAGCAAGGCGAAAGCGGTGACAGCTTCTTCATCATTCTGAAAGGAATGGTTTCGATCTGCATCAAAGATGACAGTGGCAATGATGTGCAAGTTGGATCCCTCTCAAGGCATGATCATTTCGGAGAGATGAGTCTTTTGCAGGGCGAGAAGCGCAATGCGACGGTCAGAGCTACAGAGGACTGCTCTGTCGCGGTAATATATCGTGATGCATTCAAACACGTGATAGAGGCGAATGAATCGATTCTTGATAAGCTCACGGACCTTGTACAAGAGCGTGTCGAAGAAAATCGGATCAAACTGGCCGCCTCAGGTGTGAAGCCTCATGAGCTTCCCCCAAAACAAGAGAGGAGTCATACCCGCGCCTCAATTCAGAGAGTGATGGGTTTCTTGACGCGGAAGGGCTCCAGGGGTAACGTGGGCGACACGACGAACGAGTCACCAAGAAGGAGGCAATCCGAGTGAGACTTCCTGGTTTCTTACTCGCGTTCCTGGTCTTCGCTAATGCCGGGGCTGCGGAACTCGGGGAACAGTTGAGTAGGTTCACCGCAGGCGGCGGTGCCAGATGCGATATCAAGATGTGGATCGGCGCAGCTGAAGGCCGTGCCCAGTGGGAGTCGAGAGTACTCGCCAAGGGAGACCGCCTGCGCATCTATAATCGGCGCGCAGGGGGCGATGTCGAGCCGGGCCCAGAAGAACTGCTCTGGACCGGGGAAGGGGCTGTTCAGTTCATGGGAGGGCGCCCTTCAACCTTTTCGCCCGGCGAACGGCTTTCCATGGCTGATGCCTATCTGCTTGTGGAGTTCCTTGTGCCGCTTTGGTCGGCATCGGGAGAAGTGATCGCCGGTATGCCGACGATTGTAGAGGGGCCATTGGGAGAAGGGAACCTCACGCTCGGTGCGGAGGGGAACCCGATCCTCCTGGTGGTGGATAATCTGAGTCGACCTCTATGGACCGGGAGTACCAAAGCGAGAGTCTCATTCGAGGAATCAGACGCAGGTGCGCCATGGTCACGAGCGATGATCCGTGACAAAGACGGGAACTTGCTGGCCGTTCTGGAGCGGGTACGGTTCAGGAGAAGTTCCCTGTCGGATGATCTCTTCTCTCTTGATGAGGAGAGCGGGATACGCCTTGCCGATCTTTCGAAGCCGCTTGGGCAACTGGTAGGCTCGGAAGACGGCGAATACACGGAGACTGCAGGAGTCCAGGGCTTGCAAGAAGGCAGCACCAGTGGAAGCGGTGGCGGCGCGGT